>JAZFTY010000228.1:0-21042 GCA_036446935.1 Acidobacteriota bacterium
CACCTCCCTAAGGGAGGTGTTGTGTTTGTCAGCGTGAATGAGCGGGACAAGCTCTTCATTTCCAATATCGCCCGAGATTTCCAGGAACTCGGCTTTCAGATTGTTGCCACTCGGGGTACCGCCAAGGTCTTGCGCGAATCGGGCCTTGAGACGGAAATGGTCTATAAGGTCAATGAAGGTCGTCCCAACGTGGTGGATCTCATCAAGAACAAGAAAATTGATCTGGTGATCAATACCCCTCTGGGCCGAGAGTCGTTTTTCGACGAAAAATCCATTCGAAGAGTCTGTACCCAGTATGGGACGCCCGCCATTACCACCCTTTCGGCCGCCGCCGCAGCCGTCAACGCCGTTCGGGCTCTGCAGCGGGAGAAGATCAGTGTCAAGAGTCTGCAGGAATACCATGAGAAGGAGAGGCAGCCGGGGTAGGAGGGAAACCACAGACAACAGACAACAGACAACAGACAACACAGACCGCAGATTGCTGACAGCGGCCGGCAGACCGGCTGAAATCTCAAACTCCAAATTCCAAACAAATTCCAAATTCCAAATTCTAAACCTGACCTGGAACCTGGAACGCGCCCGAAAGGCGATCCGACCGCGGACCACAGAGCGGTTGATTCTTGGTCTCTTATTGTCTGTTGTCTGTTGTCTGTTGTCTGTCTTTCAGTTTCGCCTCTGCCCAGGCCAGCTGCTCTAGATCATTAATACCCCGGGTCTCATCGGGATCGTCCGTTGCAAGAGTGACGACCTTTTTGCCGTGTCCACAGAAGATGCGAAGCAGATCGGTCAGATAGTATTCTTGAGCGGCATTGGCAGGGGACAACTGGGACACTTCTTCCAGGATCGAGGGGATCTTGAAGCAATGAAAGCCGGTGTTGATTTCACGAATAGCCCTTTGATCAGGACGGGCATCTTTCTCTTCAACGATGTCAACGGCGTTGCCCTGCCGGTCACGAATGATGCGTCCATACCCCTGTGGGTTTTCCAAGGTGGCGGTGAGGATGACTTGATCGGCATCCTTCACTTCTTGGGTTTCCAGCAGCTGTCTGAGGGTTTTGGTTGTAATTAATGGCGCATCTCCACAAAGGACCAGAAGGCTTCCGGAAAAATCTTTGAGTAACGGGGCAGCCGCCATAACGGCATGACCAGTGCCCAGAGGCTCTTCTTGAACCACGAAAGACACAGCATAGGAGGCCACTGCATCCTTCACGGACAGACTCTCAGGGCCGACGACTACAAAGGTTTTCTCGATGTCCAGGTTCTCAAGTTTATCCAGGACATGGCTGAGGATCGGTTGACCGCATAACGGATAGGCGACCTTGGGTGTGGCAGACTTGAAGCGCCTACTCTCCCCAGCGGCTAAGACAAGGGCATAGCGTTTCTTTTCATACCGCGGATTCACGTCGATTCAAGGCGCGGGTCAAGCCCGGATTATGCATGGTCCGGGCCGGGGTTGCCTAATCCGGATGAACGAGATTCCGGAATCGGTGATTTGTGGCCAACGGTTCAAAGTCGGGATCATTGTTGGCAAAGAACCGGTTTTCCTCGTTCAACTGGATGGCTTTCTCCAGGTGATTCAGAGCATCGTCGGCGTTACCCATGGAAAGCTCCGTTGCTGCCATGGCGTAATAGATGTGATCGTTGTTCTTTTTGGAGAGTTTCAAAGCCCGGGAATAGTCGCCCAGGGCTTCGTCGTACTGCCCGTCATTGTGGTAAAAGACGCCTTGGTTGAAAATTTCTTCAGGCGTAGGTGCAGACTCCTTTTTCGGGTCTGACAGATGCCTGTCGCAAATTCTCAAAAACGAGTGAGCCCTGGCAATGACCTGAATCTCGCCGGGAAACGTTTCGATCAGTCGAGTGAACTGTTTGCGAGCCGTCTCATGCTTGTTCTGGTTTAAAAGGCTCAAGGCCTGGGTATAGAGGGTATAAACGCCACTTGTAAATTCTTTTTTAGGGGGCCGCACGAATGGAACCTCCTGCTTGGGTGCCACGTTTTTCTTGGCCGGAGCCTTCTTTTTAGCCGAGGCCTTCTTTTTGACCGAAGCTTTCTTTTTGGCCGGAGCCTTTTTTTTAGCTGGGTCCTTCTTCTTTCCTTGAGCAGGCATAGGGTCCTCCCGTTGGCCGAAAATCGAAGCTATTATAGGATGAGATGGCAAGGAGTCAAATATGTGGGCCAAAAACCAGCCTAGAGCTTGGGTGTGAAAGTGATGTCTGAAAAATGGGAGCAGATCGAGAGTTTAATTGAGAAATACCCTGATTTGCCGCCCGAGGCGATTTTTAAAGAGGATCTGCTCACCAAGGGAATATCCTTTTCGGAAGATGCGCTGAAAGTTGCTTCGGGCTTTAAGCCCAAAGCCTATTTCATTTTTTCCTTCGACCTGGTTCCCATCGAGGAAATGAAAAACCGGGAGAATCTGCGTGCGCCTGAGGAAATCTGTCTGGTGGGTGGTCAAAGAAACTTTCGCCGTGTCATTGTTTCCGTGCGTCTCAATCCGAATTCCCCTTATCAAGTCGCTATCAGCGATGAGGGAAAGCCCGTCCTGAAGCTAGAAGAGGAGGAGGTGGCCGGAGTCGAGTTTCAAAAAACTCCGAAATACTACCAGCGGACTTTGGGTAACGGGAAACCCATCGTCGATATCGCTCCGACCATTGAGTGGGGGTATTTGCTCTACCTGACCGTCTTCAGAATCTGTCAATACTTCGGCAGCCAACAAGAGTGCCAATTTTGCGACATCAACAGAAACTACCGTCAGCAGAAGAAGAGCGGTCGGCCCTACACGGGCGTCAAGACCGTTGAAGAAATCATAGAAGCCCTGGAGATTATCAACAGCACCGATTCCGATAGCCATGCTTATACGGTCACCGGAGGGAGCATTACCTCCAAACTTAACCAAAAAAGCGAGGTAGATTTTTATCTCCAGTATCCGGAGGCGATTGAAAAGCGATTTCCGGGCCGCTGGATCGGGAAATTGGTGGTGCAGGCCCTGCCCAAGGAAGAAGTGCGCCGATTCAAGGATGTGGGAGTACAAATTTATCACCCCAACTATGAAGTCTGGGATCGAAAGCTCTTTGAGATCATCTGTCCCGGAAAGGAGAGTTACATCGGTCGTGACCAGTGGATTCAGCGAATTCTCGATGCCGCTGACGTTTTCGGGCCCTCTCAGGTCATCCCGAACTTTGTGGCCGGAATCGAAATGGCTCGACCGTTTGGGTTCAGAACCGTTGCTGAGGCCATAGATTCCACTTCTGAGGGGTTGAACTTTTTCATGTCTCATGGCATCATGCCCCGCTTTACCACTTGGTGCCCGGAACCTCTTACGGTTTTGGGGAAGCAAAATCCGGATG
Source organism: Acidobacteriota bacterium (assembly GCA_036446935.1). Classification (GTDB taxonomy): domain Bacteria; phylum Acidobacteriota; class UBA6911; order RPQK01; family JADFOI01; genus JADFOI01. The sequence continues at coordinate 3,346 of JAZFTY010000228.1, forward strand.
GTGCTCCTCTCGAGTATCACGTGCAGATGCTTCGGACTTGGAGAGACACGCATGAAAAGTATAAACTAGCGCCCCCCTCCGGATACGGAAGGCCCGGAATCGGAAATGCAGTGTTCTCCGTTTCCGCATTTATGGATGTGATTCGATCCGGGTCAAGTGATTCAGATTCCCACGATCCCCCCAAAGACTGACATTGGGGAGTTGGGGCCAAACGGAAGGAAGAGAGAATCGTGAAAGTGGAACCGTTTAAGAACGCGTCTTTTACTGACTTTGCAAAGCCTGAGAATCGCCAGGCCATGTCGGAGGCTGTTACTCAGGTGCGCAGTCAGTTGGGACGAACCTATGACATCGTGATCGGTGGAGAGAAAATTCGCTGTGAACAGCAATTCGAGTCCTTGAACCCGTCAAGCCGGGAAGAGGTGGTGGGGATTTTCCAGAAGGGAACTTCCCAGCTTGCTGAGCAGGCCATCAAGGCCGCGGATAGTGCCTTTCTTGCCTGGAGCAGGCGGCCTGCAGAAGAGCGGGTTGAACTCATGCTGAAGGTGTCCCGAATCATGAAAGAACGGCGTTTCGAGCTTGCCGCCTGGATGGTGATCGAGGTGGGGAAGTCCTGGGTGGAGGCCGATGCCGATGTTGCCGAAGCCATCGATTTTTGTGAGTTCTACTCACGGGAGATGCTTCGTTTGGCAGTTCCTCAACCCCTGATCGAAATCGAGTCGGAAGAGACCGCTCTCGAATACATTCCCTTGGGAGTGGGTGTGATCATCCCCCCCTGGAACTTTCCTCTAGCCATACTCGCGGGAATGACGTTTGCGGCCCTGGTCAGTGGAAACACCGTGGTGATGAAGCCTTCCAGCGACTCACCGGCGATCGCAGCCAAATTAATGGAAATTTTCCAGGAAGTGGGCTATCCGCCTGGTGTGGTCAATCTCCTGACGGGGAGTGGGGCAGAGATCGGGGACGCTCTGGTCCAACACCCCAGGACCCGCTTTCTCTCTTTCACCGGTTCTAAAGAGGTGGGTCTGCGAATCAACGAATTGGCGGCCAAACACCAATCGGGCCAAATCTGGATCAAGAGAGTCGTCGCCGAAATGGGTGGCAAGGATGCCATCGTGGTGGATAGTGAGGCGGACCTGGATGACGCTGCTGCTGGCGTTGTGGCTGCCAGCTTTAGTTATCAGGGTCAGAAATGCTCGGCATGTTCTCGTGCCATTGTCGTAGAGTCGGTTTATGATGAGTTCCTGGAGAAGATCCTGGAGAACACTCGGGCCACGATCGTAGAGGGTAATGTGGAGGAGGCTGAGGTGAACTTTGGTCCCGTCATCAACCAAAGGGCTCAAGAATCGATTCAGCGCTACATCCAGGTTGGGAAGACGGAAGGACGACTGGTGTTGGGAGGAGGAGAAGGGAAGTCCGAGGGATATTTCGTGCCCCCCACCATCATCGCAGATGTTGATCCCCAGGCCACGATAGCCCAGGAGGAAATCTTTGGACCCGTTTTGGCGGTGATCAAAGTAGCGGACTATGATGAGGCCATGCAGGTTGCCAACAATACCGAATATGGATTGACAGGAGCCGTTTACACCCAGAATCCATCAAAAATAGCCCAAGCCAAAAGAGAATTTCACGTGGGTAACCTTTATATCAATCGCAAATGTACCGGAGCCCTTGTGGGGGTCCATCCTTTCGGTGGATTCAACATGAGTGGCACCGACTCGAAAGCAGGAGGTCCGGACTACCTGCTTTTGTTTACTCAAGCCAAGTCCATCGCAGAGAAGGTGAGTTAAAGCTAACCGGAATCCAGAATTTAGAATCCCTAACATTTAGAGGTCGAAGACACAGAGTTGTGCTTGCAAATTCTGAATCCTATCCCATGTTTTGCTAAGATATAACTGGATGAGCAAGATGCCTGAGGTTGGTATTTTAGAGATGGTCCAGGTGAGAAGAGGGAGATAAGCGTGAGCACTCAGACCCGCCCCCGAGAAGATATTAAAGAGAAAAAGAAGCAAGAAGTCGTCAATGACTTCAGTATTCAGGTGGCCACCGTGAATGGTTCGGGAAGTCAATCCTCAAATAATGTGTTGATGAGGGCTATATTCCGAATGGGGGTTCCCATCAGTGGAAAGAATCTCTTTCCCTCGAATATCGCCGGTCTGCCCACCTGGTTCACTATTCGAGCCTCCAAGGACGGCCACGCTGCACGCAAGAAGGAGATCGATGTCCTCATTGCCATGAATCCAGGCACGGCAAGAGAAGATGTCGAGAGTCTGGAAGCCGGCCGGGTGGTCATCTACGACGAAAAATTGAATCTGTCCAAGATCAGGGATGATCTGATTTACTATCCCATCCCCTTTTCAGAATTGGCAGGCGAAGTGGTCAAGGATGTCCGCTTACGCAAGTTGATTGCCAATATTGTATACGTGGGAAGCGCCGCTGAACTTTTCGGTATTGAAATGGCCGAGGTGGAATCGGTGATCGCCAGGTGGTTCAAGAACAAGAAGAAAGCCATCGATGTCAATGTTCAGGCTGCTCACCTGGGCGCCAAATATGTTGCTGAGAACCTCACCAAGAGCGATCCTTTCCGGATTCAGCGGATGGAAAAGACCCAGGGTAAGATCATCATCGATGGAAATTCCGCCTGTGCTCTGGGGAGTATGTTTGCCGGAGTGACGGTTTTGACCTGGTATCCCATCACGCCGGCCAGCAGCCTGGCGGAAACCCTGTCCGATTACATGGGGCGTTATCGAATGGATCCGGAAACGGGAAAGGCCACCTTTGCCGTTGTGCAGGCTGAAGATGAACTGGCAGCGATCGGTATGGCCATTGGTGCCGGATGGGCAGGTGCCAGGAGTATGACGTCTACCGCCGGGCCGGGCATCTCTTTGATGGCCGAGTTTGTCGGGCTAGCCTACTTCACTGAAACTCCCGTGGTCATTTTTGATGTCCAGCGGATTGGGCCCAGCACCGGTTTGCCCACCAGAACTTCTCAGGGGGACACGGTTTCCCTTTACTATCTCTCCCACGGGGACACCAAGCATGTGGTCCTGTTTCCAGCCACCATGAAAGAGTGCTTTGATTTCTCGCTAGACGCCTTCGATCTGGCTGAGCGGTTGCAACAGCCTATATTCGTCGCCTCAGACCTGGATTTGGGCATGAACAACTGGATGGCGGATCCGTTTGATTATCCCGAAAAACCTCTGGACCGGGGAAAAGTGCTCAACGCGGAGGATCTGGAGCGTGTGGGAACCTTTGCTCGCTATAAGGATGTCGATGGCGACGGTATCCCCTACCGAACCTTGCCCGGGACGGACCACCCTTTGGCAGCTTATTTTACGCGTGGCAGTGGGCACAACGAGGAGTCTCGGTATACCGAGCGGCCCGAGGACTACACAAACCTCATGGATCGATTGGCTAAAAAGCATGAAACCGCAAGGACGCTTGTGCCTGAACCGATCGTCCGATACACCAAGGGCGCTGAAGTCGGAATCATTACCTATGGGTCGACGGATGTTGCCATGGAAGAATGTCAGGAGCAGCTTCGCCAGGAGCACGGGATCGATATCCATTACTTCAGAATTCGGGCTCTGCCCTTTACCGATCACCTCAAGGAATTTTTGATTCGCTGCCAGAGGGTCTACGTTGTGGAGCAGAACAGGGATGGGCAAATGGGCGATCTGATCTTCCTGGAGGTGAGGGACGAGCAGGGAAAAATTAAAAAAGTTCTCCACTATGACGGACTTCCTATCGACGCCAGGTCGATCACGGACCAGATCATGGCTTATGAGAGAGGATAATCATGGCGACAAGTACCCCCAAATCCAAAAAGGTTAATCGTCTGGGTCTGGCCCTCTCCGAGTATCGGGGAAGACCCTCTACACTCTGCGCCGGGTGCGGTCACGATGCCGTGTCCAGCCAGATCATGAAAGCGTTCTATGAGATGGGAATCAATCCCCATCAGGTTGCCAAGATGAGCGGCATCGGTTGTTCCAGCAAGACGCCCGCTTATTTTCTTGGAGCTTCTCACGGATTCAACGGTGTCCATGGGCGCATGCCCTCTCTGGCCACCGGTGCCCTCCTGGGCAACCGCGACCTGATCTGTGTGGGACTCAGCGGTGATGGAGATACGGCATCCATCGGGCTGGGACAGTTCTGTCACCTCTTGAGAAGAAACGTCCCGATGATTTATGTCATTGAAAACAATGGAGTTTACGGCCTGACGAAGGGGCAGTTCTCAGCCACTTCCGATCTGGGATCCAAACTCAAGTCAGGGGTCATCAATGATTTGCCGCCCATAGATTGCTGCGCTCTGGCCATTGAGATGGGATGCAGCTATGTGGCTCGTTCCTTTGCAGGAGACCCCAAGCAGTTGGTTGCCCTGCTGCAGGGAGCCCTCAGTCACAGCGGGACGGCCATGCTGGATGTAATCAGTCCCTGCGTGACCTTTAATAACCACGAGAGCTCGACCAAGGGCTACAAGTGGGCAAAGGAACACGAGGAACTCCTGCACAATATCGACTTTATCCCCTATTTCGAGCCCATTGAAACCGTGGAATATGCAGAGGGAGAAATGAGAGAAGTTGAGATGCATGATGGCTCCCACATCCGGCTGCGGAAGCTGGATCAGGACTACGATCCGATGAGCCGTAGTGCCGCTGAGAGGCTGCTGAGTAAGACCCGCGAGTCCGGCGAGTTCTTGACGGGACTGATCTACGTCAATCCGGTGGCCAAAAATTTCTTTGATCTCCTGGATTTTACTGAACATCCGTTGGCTACCCTCCCTCAAGAGACGGTCCGACCCGGGCCCAAGGTCCTGGAAGAGACCATGCAGGAACTGATGTAGTATCGCTACCGATCACTGCTTCCCCAGAGTAGGCGCCTTTTGAGCATGAATCAATCAATGCATCATGTTGGCGTTCTTGGCGCCGGGACCATGGGTACCCAAATTAGCGCCCATTTGGCCAACGTGGGGATCACGACTCTCCTTCTGGATCTCCCTTCCCAGGAATCGGATCGCAGTGCCATTGCACGCCGGGCTGTGGAGCAGCTCTCCTCAATCCAGCCACCTCCTCTTTACTCCCCTGACAAACTCAGTCTCATCCAGGTGGGGAACTTTGAAGATGATTTACCCCGTCTCTCCTCCTGCCAGTGGATCATCGAATGCGTGGTTGAAAAACTTGAGATCAAACACCAGCTTTGGGAAAAGGTAGAACCGCATCGGAGTGACGGTACCATTGTTTCCACCAACAGCAGTGGACTACCGGTGGTAGAGATCGCACAAGGGAGGTCTGAGGATTTTCAGAAACACTGGCTGGGTACTCACTTCTTTAATCCTCCGCGATATATGAGGCTCCTGGAGTTGATCCCTACCGCCCGCACCCTGCCCCAGGTGGTAGAGAGCATAGCCTCTGTTGGAGATCGGCTCCTGGGCAAGGGGATCGTGATTGCCAAGGATCGGCCCAACTTTGTCGCTAATCGGATGGGGTCTTTCGCAGCCGTTCGGGCTTTGGAGCTCATGCAGGATCTCGGTCTGACCATCGAGGAGGTCGATACGCTGACGGGGCCGGTGACGGGGTTTCCCAAGACCGGAACTTTCCGACTGGCGGATCTGGTGGGTATCGACGTCATGCTCAATGTGGTGGACAATCTGTATCAGAACCTGCCCGAGGATCCCTGGAGGGAGAGCTTTCGCTCCACCTCGCTTTTCAAGCAACTGGTAAAACGTGGCTGGAAGGGACTGAAGACAGGACAGGGGTTTTATAAAAAAGAAGGGAAGGAGATCCTTGTTCTGGATCCTGAAACCTTTGAGTATCGGAAACGCATGAAGCCCAACCTTCCTTCTGTGGAGAGGGTACGTCATGAAGCCAGCACCATCAAGCGAGTGGAGACTCTCTTAAAATCCGAAGACAAGGCCGGTGCTTTCCTGTGGCCATTTTTCCGGGACATCTTTTTGTATGCTGCAGAGCGAATCCCGGAAATCACCGATGAGTCCTATCAGATCGACAGAGCCATGAGATGGGGCTTCAATTGGGAGTTTGGGCCCTTCGAACTCTGGCAGGAGCTGGGTGTAGAGGAGATATCGGAACGGATCCGCCAGGATGGAAAAGTGCTTCCGGAATGGGTGGAAGAGCTTCAAAAACAGGAATCAAAGTGCTTTTACCGGGTCGAGTCAGATCATCAAGAGTTTTTCGATCTGGGAGCCAGTGAATACCAGGTCTTGAGTGAGGATCCCGAGAAGATCCAGCTCACCCTTCTCAAGAAACAGGATAAGGTCATCCGTTCCAACGCTGGGGCCAGTCTGATCGACCTTGGAGACGGGGTCGCTTGTCTTGAGTTTCACAGCAAGATGAACGTCATCGGTGGTGACGTTGTCGCTTTGGCCCGTTGGGCTGTAGATGAGGTGGAAAAAGACTGGGTGGGGCTGGTCATTGGCAACCAGGGAGAAAATTTTTCTGTGGGAGCCAACTTGATGCTTCTTCTGCTGGAAGCCCAGGAGGGAAACCGGGAGGAGATCGACCAAATGGTCCGGGCTTTTCAGCAGATGACGCTGTCTTTTCGATATTCGGCCAGGCCGGTGGTGGCTGCTCCTTTCCACCGGGTGTTTGGAGGGGGAGCTGAAGTCTGCTTGGGGTGTGATGCGGTCGTGGCCTCCTCAGAGACCTACATGGGACTGGTTGAGGTCGGGGTTGGACTCGTGCCTGCTGGGGGCGGAGTCAAGGAAATGCTGATTCGCCATTTCCAGGAGGCGCGTTCGATTCCCGAAACAGACCTCTTTCCCGCCCTGAAGAAGGCCTTTCAGACGATCGGCACCGCTCAGGTCAGTCGAAGCGGTGAAGATGCGAAGAGGTTGCAATTGTTGCGCCCCAGTGACGTTGTAGAGATCAATTCACAACGACTTCTTTCCAGAGCAAAACAAGAGGTGATCCGATTGGCTGAAGCAGGATATGTCCGGCCCGAGCCAGAGCAGAATATTCCAGCTCTGGGCAACTCCGCTCTTGCGGTTTTGAAGGTGGGGATGCACCTGATGAAGCGAGCGGGATATATCTCAGAACACGACTTCTTGATTGGAAAAAAACTTGCCCACATCCTCACGGGAGGAGACCTCAACCATCCGACCACGGTTTCTGAGCAGTACCTTCTGGACTTGGAGCGGGAGGCTTTTCTTTCTCTGTGTGGAGAAAGGAAGACGCTGGAACGGATTCAACATACCCTTAAGACTGGAAAACCGCTCCGAAACTGAACGCGCTAAGCGCGCTCAGTTTCGGAGAAATTCCAAATCCTAAATTCCAAATTCCAAACGAATTTTCTTCTATTTTCTATTTTCTGCGCCCGAAGCGCGCATGCGCGCCCTGACCTCTTGACCACAGACAACAGACCGCAGACGAGTATGCAGAGACTCTCGTTGCGAAGTGTGGTGGAGTTCGGTGCCAGCCCCGAAAATTCTCCTTTGAATTCAGGGACTTCCACCAGAATTCTGGGCCTGTCCCAAAATCAACCCGACAGGACGACAGTGCGAAAGCGCGCTTTTTGTTTGCACTAACTGTTTTAGTGTGGTACAACGTTGACATGGAACGAGAACTGAAGAAGGATCCCCGCGTGAAGGAGTTGTTTGAAGTCATTGTGCATCTCGAGGACCCGGTCGAGTGTGCCCGCTTCTTTCGTGATTTGTGTACGTTGACCGAATTGAAAGCCATGGCCGAACGATGGCAGGTCGCCCAAATGTTGTCTGAGGATATTCCTTATCGGAAGATTAGCCAACGAACAGGTGCCAGTACGGCAACCATTACCCGTATTGCCCGCTGGCTGAAGTACGGGGAGGGTGGATACCGCTTTATGCTGGAACGGGTGAGGGAAAAAAATGAAGTTCGACGGTGAAAACCTGAAAATTGCGGTGCAGAAGAAGGGGCGACTGGCGGAGCCTTCCAGGCAGATTCTCAAGTCCATTGGCTTGGATTTTGAGCACTACGAAGGAAGATTATTCTCCCCCTGTCGGAATTTTCCTCTGGACATCCTGTTTCTGCGTGACGACGACATTCCGGAGTACGTTCAGGACGGGGTAGCGGACCTGGGCATCGTGGGGCTGAATGTCGTCCAGGAAAAGGCTGCCCAGGTGGTGGAACTGGATTCTCTCGGTTTTGGGACTTGCACCCTGTCCATTGCCGTCCCCAGAAACAGCTCCTTCCGCAGTGTCTACGACCTGGAGAATAAACGGATCGCAACTTCTTATCCTCGAGTACTGAAAAGGTTTCTGGAGATGAAGAAGATCAAGGCTCGAATCATTGAGATTAGTGGATCGGTGGAAATCACTCCCAGTCTCGATGTCGCCGATGCCATCTGCGACCTGGTTTCAACGGGAAGCACCTTAAAAATCAATGAGCTGGAGCCGATTGAGATCGTTCTCAAGTCGGAGGCCTTTTTGATTGCCAATCCCCAATCCTTAAAAGATCCTAAACGCCAGGAGCTGACGGAGCGACTTCGGGTGCGCCTTCAGGGAATTCTCCGGGCTCGAAAGAGCAAATACGTCATGATGAACGCTCCCAATGAGGCCCTGGAGGAGATCAGGAAGATTTTGCCTGGAATGAAAAGCCCCACCGTCATGCCCTTGGCCGAAGAGGACATGGTGGCCATTCACTCCGTCGTTCCCGAGGATGTGTTCTGGGATGTCATGGAAAAACTGAGAAAAACAGGGGCCTCCGACATTCTCGTGATCCCTATAGAAAAGATGGTCACGGAATGAAGTCCTATCGACTTGAAGAACTCAGCCCGGAGGATCTTGAAGAACTGTGCCGGCGCAATCCTGTCGCGGATCCGGAAATAATGGAAACCTGCCGCACGATCTTCGATGACGTTTCTCGAACCGGTGATGAAGCCGTCGGGGAGTATACGCGTCGCTTTGACGGCGTGGACCTGCCGGAACATCGAGTCTCTCAACAGGAGTTTTCTCAGGCGGCAGAGGGGATCCCGAATCTCGCGGTAAAGGCGCTGGAACGGGCGGCACAAAACATTCGGACCTTTCACGCTTCCCAGCAGGTTGCTGAAGAGCGGATAGAAGTCGAGCAGGGAGTCCGTTGCTGGCGGGAAAATCGTGCGATTGATTCTGTAGGATTCTACGTGCCCGGCGGGAATGCGGTTCTTCCCTCCACGGTTCTCATGCTCGGAATTCCTGCTCGACTGGCCGGTTGTCGAGAAATCTGCCTCTGTGTGCCTCCTCGAAAGGATGGCCGTGTTTCCGCCGAAGTGCTGGTTGCCGCAAAGATCACAGGGATCAGCAAGGTCTTCAAGATCGGAGGGGCTCAAGCCATTGCTGCCCTGGCTTTGGGAACCGAGACCGTTCCCAAGGTGGATAAGATCGTGGGGCCTGGCAATCGCTGGGTCCAAACCGCCAAACTGCTGGCTGTGCTCGAGGGGGTTGCGATTGACATGGTGGCTGGCCCTACCGAGGTTCTGGTCGTTGCCGATGATTTCGCCTCGCCTGAGTTGATCGCCAGTGACCTGATTTCTCAGGCCGAACATGGAGGGGACAGTCGGGCAATTCTGGTGTCGACCTCAAAGGCGATCCTTGAGGAAGTGAGCCAGAAAGTGAAGAGCCAGGTTCAGGACCTACCCCGGAGGGACTTCGCCGTGGAGGCACTGGCAGGAAGTTTTTTCATCCAGGTTCCCTCCCTGGAGGAAGCCTTTGAATTTGTCAATCGGTATGCTCCCGAGCACTTGATCTTGCATCTGGAGGGCTCTGAAAAATGGGTGGAGAAGGTGCAGAGTGCGGGGTCCGTGTTTCTGGGTCCCTGGTCTCCTGAGGTTGCCGGGGACTACGCCTCGGGAACCAACCACACGCTGCCCACCTCGGGCCTGGCCCGGGCCTTTTCGGGTGTGTCCCTGGATACCTTTGTCAAGAAAATTACTTTCCAAGAATTGACTCAAAAAGGGCTTCAAGCACTGGCCCCCACGTTGGAAACATTGGCTGCCTTGGAGGGATTGGAAGGGCACGGGCGAGCCGTTCGCGCAAGACTCAAGATAGGAGACAGCTGACAGCAGACCGCAGACAACAGACAATAGACAACAGATATCTCAAACCTGGAAGCTGAAAGATGGACATAGCCGAACTCATTAGACCCAATATCCTGACGCTGGAGCCCTATCACTCAGCACGGGAGATGATTCAAGAAGGTGTCTTGCTGGACGCCAACGAGAATCCCTACACTCAGGAGTGGCAGGGTATTGGATTGAACCGTTACCCAGATCCTTATCAGCGAAAGCTTCGAAAGGCCATCGCCCGATACCTGGGGGTTGCAAGGGATAGCGTGGTGGCAGGAGTGGGCTCCGATGAGATATTCGACTGGATCCTCAAGGTGTTTTGCCAACCCGGAAAAGACCGCATTGCCATCGCTGAGCCTACCTATGGAATGTACCAGGTAACGGCCAACATTTTTGGGGTTTCCTGTTTTGAGTTCGGCTTCGATGAGGGTTTTACTCTCAATGCAGAGCGGTTCCTGAAAAGGGTCCCCTCCGATGCCAAGGTGCTGTTTCTCTGCTCACCCAATAACCCGACCGGGAACTTGTTGAACCGGGAGCGCATTCTCCAAATCGCTCAAAAATGGCAGAAGATCGTGGTGGTCGACGAAGCCTATATTGAGTTTGCCGATCAGCCCTCGATGGTGTCTGACCTGAGTGAGGTCCCCAATCTGATTCTTCTTCGGACATTGTCCAAGGCATTTGGACAAGCAGGCCTGCGCCTGGGCTATACGGTCGCTTCCCCCCAGATCGTCGACCATTTCTTGAAGGTCAAGGCTCCTTACAATTTGAATGTCCTAACCATGGAAAAGGGATGCCAGGTACTCGGTCAGGTTGAAAGCTATCTGGCCTGCGTTTCAGAGATTCGAAAGGAGCGCAATAGAGTGGCCGCTCAATTGCGGGATATACCCGGGATCGAAAAGGTCTTTCCTTCGCAGGCCAACTTTTTGCTTTTTCGTTGTCCGCAGGCCTCTCTTGTTTGTCAGCGACTGCTGGAGAAAAACATTGTTGTTCGAGACAGGAGTTCGCTCAGGGACCTGGAAAATTGTATTCGAGTCACTATCGGGACTTCGTCAGAAAATGATTTATTTCTCAATGAATTGCAAAGGATTGTGAAGGGAATGTTATGAGTCAACGCACTGCATCGGTCAAAAGAAAGACGCGTGAAACCAAGATTGAGATTGATTTGAATCTGGATGGCCAGGGGGAGTTTACCTGTAGCCTGGGTCTGGGATTTCTCGAGCACATGCTGGAATTGCTGGCTGCTCATGCCCGGATCGATCTGAAGGTGCTGGCTGAAGGTGATCTCCAGGTGGACGACCATCATCTCACCGAGGATTTAGGAATCACTCTGGGGCAGGCCATCGATAGCGCTCTTGGAAAGAAAGAGGGGTTGGAAAGATACGGATTCAGTTTGCTTCCTATGGATGAGGTTTTGGTTGCGGTAGCGGTGGATGTGGGAGGACGCTTTGCTTTCTGCTGTGACTACCAACCCCAAAGAGAGAGGGTTGGTGATCTGTCCACGGAGTTGATCCCTCACTTCTTTAAATCCCTGGCCATCGCTGCAAGATGCAATGTGCACTTCAATTTTTTGAATGCGGGGGAGAATGAGCACCATCGTATCGAAGCCATGTTCAAGGGCTTTGCCCGATCACTGAGGATGGCCGTTCGAATCGACCGGGGGGTCGGGGGAAAGGTTCCTTCGACCAAGGGGGTGCTGTGATCGTCGTTATTGATTACAAGGCCGGCAATCTCTACAACGTGGGAAATGCCTTGAAGTATCTGAAAGCGGACTTCACGGTGTCGGGAGATCCGGACGTGGTGAGCCAGGCAGAAAGGGTCATTCTCCCCGGGGTGGGATCGGCTCGAGCCGCCATGGACTCTTTGGCTGAGCAGGGTTTGGTGGAGGTTCTCCAGGGTCTTCGAGTTCCTTTCCTGGGGATTTGCCTAGGACTTCAACTCCTCTTTGAGGTTTCTGAAGAGGACAACACGCCCTGTCTGGGTCTTCTTCCAGGTGCGGTCCGCCGATTCGACAGCTCCCAAATCAAGGTTCCGCACATCGGCTGGAACCAGGTCAGTGGCATGGATGTCTCCTCACAGCCGCCTTCGATTCTGCTTGAAGGTATTCCCGGGGAGAGTTTCTTTTATTTCGTGCACAGCTATTTCGCTCCCCTGGAGAGTCCGTTTACCCTGGGTAAAACCGATTACGGGAGCTGGTTTGGTTCAGTGGCGGCACGAGAGAATTTTTACGGAGTGCAGTTTCATCCCGAAAGATCGGGAGAAATCGGCCTTAAGGTGCTCCAGAATTTTCTGGAGGTGCAGTCCTCATGATCGTGATTCCAGCTATCGACTTGATCGCCGGAAAATGCGTGCGCCTCTATCAAGGAGACTTTGACCAACAAACGACCTATGACAACGATCCGATTGACCAGGCCCGGGAGTTTCAATCGGCTGGTTTTACTCGGTTGCACGTGGTGGACCTAGAAGGGGCGCGTTCAGGATCGGGTCAGAATCGGAAGGTTATTCGTCAACTTGTTGAGGCGGTGGATCTTCCCATCCAGATTGGCGGCGGAGTTCGTACCAGCGAGGATGTCTTCGAATTGTTCGAGTTTGGCGTACGATACCTGATCTTGGGAACGGCGGCCTTGACCGACCCGGAGCGTGTAACTCAATGGGTGGAACGATGGGGGCCGGCTCCCTTTATGATCAGTTTGGACTTAAAAGGGAAGGGTTTGCGCAGCCAGGGCTGGGTAGAGCGAAGTGGTGTTGAGCTGGCGGAGGCACTGGATCGAATTTCTGGATGGGAGATTCCGCAAGTCATCTGCACCGATGTGGAGAGCGACGGTACGCTCACACAGCCCAACTATTCGACCTATGAGAAATTACGGGCCCAGTTGCCCGGCGATATCACTCTCATTGCGGCCGGAGGAATCAGCCGCCCGGAACACGTTTCCAGGCTCAAGGAGATGGGTGTCGATGGGGTTGTGGTGGGACGGGCTTTGTACGAAGGAGACAGGGTATGGGAGAAGCTGATTGATGCTGGCTAAGAGGATCATCCCCTGTTTGGATGTGGCCGAAGGACGTGTCGTCAAGGGAGTTCACTTCGTTGACCTGAAAGATGCCGGAGATCCCGTCGAGTTGGGAGGGCGTTATTACCGAGAAGGCGCAGATGAACTGGTTTTCCTGGACATCACGGCCACGGTGGAGGAGCGAAAAACAGTCGTGGACTGGGTGAAGCGGGTGGCTGATACAATCTTTATCCCCTTTACCGTGGGAGGAGGAATCAGTACCGTTGCTCAGGTTCATGACCTGTTGCGGGCAGGAGCCGATAAGGTGTCCATCAACAGTGCCGCAGTCAAGAATCCCGAGTTGTTGAGTGAGGCCTCCCGGGCCTTTGGGTCTCAGTGCATTGTCCTGGCCGTGGATGCCAAGTGGACCGGAGCGGGTTGGAAGGTTTTTGTGAGCGGGGGACGAACCGAAACAGATCGCGATGCACTCGAATGGATTCGTCTGGGAGAAGAACTGGGAGTGGGAGAAATTCTCCTCACTTCCATGGACTCTGATGGCACCCAGGAAGGGTACGACCTGAAACTCCTGAGAGCTGTCTCTCAGAGCATTCGGATACCCGTTATTGCCTCGGGGGGAGCCGGTTCACCCGAACATCTTTTGGAGGCTTTGAGAGTGGGCGCGGATGCGGTCTTGGCAGCCAGTATCTTTCATTATGATCGCTATAGCATCTCTGAAGTGAAGGACTACCTGGCAGAACACTCGATTCCTATGAGAAGAAATTAAACATGGATATCAAGCAGGTGGATTGGAACAAACTGAAAGGCCTGATCCCGGCCATTGTCCAGGATGGGTCAACGGGCCGAGTCCTCATGTTGGGCTTTATGAATGAGGAAGCTCTGGAAAAGACGCTGGAGACTCGACGGGTGACTTTCTGGAGTCGCAGCCGGAAATGCCTCTGGACTAAAGGAGAGACCTCGGGGAATTACCTGGAGTTGGAGGAGATTCGGCAGGATTGCGACAACGATACTCTCCTTGTGGTGGCGAAACCGCAGGGGCCTTGTTGTCACCGCGGCACGCTTTCCTGTTTTGCCGGGGACGATGAATTCAGCGGCCCTGAGTTTTTGGGATATCTGGAACGGTTGATTGCAAAGCGGAGAAAGGAAATGCCGGAGGGTTCCTACACCACCAGACTATTTGCCAAGGGACTCCCTGAAATAGCAAAAAAGGTGGGGGAAGAGGCGGTTGAGGTGGTCCTCTCAGCCAGTCAGGAAAAGCTGCGATCGATTGAGGAATCCGCTGATTTGCTCTACCACCTTCTGGTTTTTCTGAACCAAAGGGAAGTCACGCTAGGGGACGTCATGGAGGAGTTGAGAAGCCGCAGCCGGCCGGAGGCCGGAAATTCAAAATCTCAAATTCCAAATTCCAAACCTGAAACCTGGAACCTGGAACGCGCACGAAGTGCGCTCCGATGCTCATTCTCTTTCCTCGTCTCTTCTGTCTTCTGTCTCCTTTCTCCTGTTGCCTGTCTCAGGGAAATCCCCATTGTGTCTTCGCCCTTCGTCGAATCGCTTCCCGGCGATAAAGGCCTGAATATAGGGGTCGGGAGAGGAATGGAAGGCTTCCTGGTCGCCTTCAAAGTGAATGACCCCGTCCTTGAGCACGATGATTCGGTCCGCTACCATCTCGATGCACTTCAGGTCGTGGGTCACGACGATGGAAGTCAGGTGCTCCTGTTTGTTGAGTTTGCGAATCAACCGATTCACAGATTTCTTGACAATGGGGTCAATACCGGTCGTGGGTTCGTCGTAGAGAATAACTTCAGGGTCGTTAGCAATGGCTCGGGCAATGGCCACCTGCTTTTTGGCGCCGATGCTGAGTTCGGGCTTTTGAAGATCCCCCATATTTCTCATTTCTACCGCCGCCAGCAGATAATCCACCCGCTCCTTAATTTTCTTTTCGTCCTTCATTCCCCTCTCGCGGAGGGGGTAGGCGATGTTTTCTCCCACGTTGAGAAAATCAAACACAGCACCGCCTTGGAAAACGTAGGAAACCCTCTTGCGCAGTTCCAGGAGCTCCCTCTCGTTCATGCCGGTGATATCTTTTCCGTGAAAGAGAATACGACCCACGTCGGGCTTGAGCAGACCTGCGATCAGCTTGAGTGTGACGCTTTTTCCACTTCCGCTTTTTCCCAGCACACCCAGAGTTTCCCCTTGCCGTATTTTGAAGCTGATGCCTTTGAGGACGGGATAGTCAAAGGATTTACCCACATTCTCTAATTCCACAATTAGTTCAGTGGTGTCTTCAGACGCAGTGTGTTTTCGGAGGAGCGGGGTACTGCGGGCAGACGGAAAGAAGCGATGGCCCAAGATCAGACTCATTAGAGCCAGGTAGGACAAAAAGACCATGACCAGGAAGAGTTTCAGCAACATCGACTTACAGCCTGAGAGTTAAGGACTCACCAGCCGAATCCGACCTAAGTTTAGGAAATAGAGGGACTGCCAAGTGCGAACGGTAGTTTATGGGTGGCGGAGCACACTGGCAAGGACTATCGTCAATGACGGATTTGAAATCGGATGAGCTTTTTGGCCATTTCCTTCCTGCGGTTATGACCACTGCGTCTATAATCCTGGAGCCACCCTCGCAGGTCTTTCTGGTTCATCTCTAAAACTTCACAAACCCAGAGCAAACTTCCTGGGTGTGTGGTGTTCGAGTAGAACCAATCCAATGCGTCCTGTTTCCACGCCTTCCAATCCTTGTTGGACGTTTTCTTGGGAGACACGATGTCACGGAAAGCCTGGAGCAGAATCCCCAAGGCCAGATTACGCATGGAAGGATCCGGCTTTTTCTTTTGCGGGTATAACCCTTCACTTTCAAGAAACGTTGCTTTCATTTTCCTCTATCTAACGTTGTTGTCTACCTGCTCGGTAGTTTCCAACGTCATCTTCCTTGCCGCTATTCTATTCTAAGCAAGTGACTTTTCTTCATCTGCTGATAGTTTGGATGCCCGATCCGGGAAAAAGTTTCATTTTTGATGAGAAACTGTATGGCTGTGGGGCAGAGAGTCGCTATAATGCCGGGAAGATGGAACGAAGTGGGGAATCTGCCGGAGATCGAGTTCTGACATTCTTAAAGCGAGCAGGGAAGGGACTTTCCGTCAAGGAACTGTGCCAAAGACTCGAGCTTTCTTCCATGGCTGTTCGACGGCAGTTGACGTTATTGGAAGATCACAAACTAATTGTTTCCGAAAGGGAAAAGCAAAAGATAGGTCGCCCCTCCTATCGCTATTACTTGACGGAAAAAGGTCATGAGGAGTTCGAGAGAGACTACGCCAATCTGGTGATTGACCTTTTGGGGAGTATCCGTTCTATTGACGGACCTGAAAAGATCAACCAGGTACTTGAGGAGCGGAAGCGCGGATATGTGGAAAGATGTCGGGGAAGGGTTCTGGGAAAGACCTTGGAGGCTCGTGTTCATCAGGTGACCCGATTACTCAGCGAAGATGGTTATATGGCCAGCTGGGAAAGACTGGGTCCCAAGAAGTATCTGATTAAAGAAATGAACTGTGCTGTTGCGCAGGTGGCTAAAAGGTTTCCAGAGACCTGTATTTTTGAAGAAGGGCTCCTGGCTGAGTTGCTGTTAGCCAAGGTGACTCGCAAACACCACATTCTCCAGAAAGACCATTTTTGTTCTTATCTTGTCGAAGGTTAGTTGAGCGCGCTTCACGCGCGTTCCAGGTTTCAGGTTCCAAGTTCCAAGAATCGCGACGGGTCTGTGGTCAGGAGGTCAGGTGGTCAGGTGGCAGCTTGCACTTCGAGCCCGTTTCGTAACGACATTACTGATTGAGAAAGGAAATGAGAATGAGCGATGAAAGAGCCAATGCTGTGACGTTGAAGGGAACCCCCTTCACTTTGGTGGGACCTGAGTTGAAGGTGGGTGACAAGGCCCCCGATTTTGAAACTGTTGGAAAGGACCTAAAACCGGTGGGCCTGGCCGATACCAGGGGTTCGGTGCGGATCTTCAGTGTGGTTCCCTCCTTGGATACCCCGGTTTGTGATGCTCAGACTCGCCGCTTCAATGAAGAGGCCGCGCAGTTATCCGATGTACAGATCTACACCATCAGTATGGACCTTCCTTTCGCTCAAGTTCGATGGTGTGCAGCCAGTGGCGTCGAGAAGCTGACCATGCTCTCGGACCATCGAAGTGCCCAGTTCGGAACTCACTACGGTACCCTTATTAAAGAGCTGCGCTTGAATTGCAGAGCGATCTTCGTGCTTGATGAAGAGGACACCCTGCGCCACGTGGAGTATGTGAAGGAGGTGGCCGACTACCCCAACTACGAAGCTGCTCTCGAAGCCATCGGTTCGATAACCACGGGTTAGGCTCTCAGTAGTTCCTCTCGTTCAGCTGCGGAGGGGGCGAGGAATGGGCTGCAGCCCAGCTGCACAGAAAAACCAGACGAACAACCTTCTCCATCTTGGCATAGTTGATCTTCTCCGGGGTATCGGTGGGGCGATGATAGTCTGGATGGAGGCCGGTATGAAAAAAGAGTACCGGTACGTCATTGGAGAGAAAGGGCCAATGATCGCTCCGTCTAAGCAAATTGGCAGGGGTATCGTCGTATTGGAACTTGAGTTCTAGTCCGATCCTTCCATTGGATTGGGTTACCAAACGGCGCAAATCTTC
>JAZFTY010000229.1:0-2569 GCA_036446935.1 Acidobacteriota bacterium
CTTGCGCGTCGGTCTCAGTATGACCATAAGGGCTTTGCATGTGGCCTGACGGTTTTGGCATCAGCTGCGGGCCAAGCAATCTAACGATCCGAAGGAGATGATGATCAGACGTTCTTTCCGAATGACTTCGTAAATTATCCGGTAGTCCCCCTCGCGAAGTTTGAACAATCCGGCGAGGTCACCTTTCAGTGCTTCGGGCTTGATCGTTTCCACGTTCTCCGACAACCATCGAATATGTTGGACGATTCGACGGGCAATCGGCTTATCGAGCCGTTCCAAGTCACGACTGGCCGACTTGAGGATTCTGGGTGCGAACACGGTCACGCCAGCTTCAGGCGACTTACAATGTCGTCAAAGGGTTCGCCACACTCACCATGGGCGACTGCCTGTTTTTGCCGCAGTAGCCGCTTTCGAACCGGCTCGCGGATCACTGAATCGTCGTCTGGCTCTCCAAAGAGTTCCACCAACTTCTGTTCGACCGCCAAACCCACCAATTCCTTCAGCTCCTCTGCAGTCATTTCAGCAACGGTCTTCGGCATGACACCTCCTGGAACCTATTGATTGGAATTCAAGATACCACTTTGAGGGATCGATCAGACACTCTCTTTAGCCCACGGGCCAGCCTTTCGGTCATCTTTTAAGCTTTGAAGTGACGATCCACGATGCGCCCTGCGGCAAAGACGGCCACGGTCGACAGGGGGACGCCTGTGGGGCCGGTGGTCACCCGAGGGATGACGCTATTGTCACAGACAAACAGACGGTCTACATCATGCGACTCAAAATAGGGGTTGACCACCGAGGTTTTTGGGTCGATCCCCGCCCGGCAGGCCCCCACCAGCCGTGAGCCCCGGGTCCGACTGTTTAGGGTCACCGGGATATCGATTGGGGTGATCTTCCGGGCCCCCATATTTGTCAGGATCTCATGGGCCATAGCCAGCCCCTCTTTGGCCCGGCGAAGGGTCAGGCTGTGATCGCCTCCGTAGACCATCTCTCCACTGGGGTCCATGAACCAGCGCCCCGAGGGCTTGGCCACATTTGGATTGAGTGATCCCGTGCGGAAAATGTCCTTCTCTCGCATGAACTTTTTGTGTTCTCGACCGAACTCCGGAGCAAAGACGTCCAGGGCTGCTGCTTGGGGAACCTTTCCATCTCCAAGCTCCGAGCGAAACAAGAGTCGTCCTTCGCCATCGGCCCGCTCATCGTCGATCATGAAATATCCTCGGATGCTGCGGAGCTCGCCGTCACCCAGGGGCTCGTCGAAAAGGGCACTGATGCCCGGGATTCTGGGATGGCCATCGATGTGTTTTCCGATGTTCGAGTTGACCACCGTGATCGGGTTGGCAGCCCATTCCGGCGGCCCGTAGCCCGAGTGCATCAGAAGCAGGGGCGTTTTCCTGGATCCGCAAGAGACGATGATGTGATCGGCCGTTATTTCGTAGGTGGAGGTCTTGTCGCGACAGATCAAGCCGCGGGCTACCCCGCGCTCCCCCTGGGCCTCGATCAGGATCTTCTCCACCACCGTGTCAGCGATAATGTCCACCCCGTACTTTTCTGCCTTAGGGATATACGATGCCAGCGTGCTGGAGCGTGAGTCGTACTTGCACATCACGAATGTGCGGCAGTTTCCGCAGTAAATGCAGTTGCGCCTTGCCCCGATCTGTCGGCGGGGGTCGTAGCCCATCTGCTTGGCGACTTCATAGAAGAGCTTGTTGCCACGGGTGTTCACTTCCTCGGGATACTCATGGATGTTGAATTCCCGGCGGATTTCTTCCACCGCCTCCCGGAAATTCTCCTCGGTCCAGTCCACCCCGGTTTCCTTTTGCCAGTGAAGGTAATCGATGGGGAAGGGGAGAAGAGCCGAAGCTTGCCAGTGGAGTGAACTTCCTCCTACGATTCGCGCTCCCCGATCCCGCCAGTGAAAGGCGGGATCGCTGCCTCCCAGGTTGGTAAACCGGAGGCGTCTCAGTGCAGATCCGTAGCCTGGGCTGGGAGTTCCTTTGAGGTAAGGTCCTGCCTCAATCAGCGCCACCTTCAGTGGCTCTCTCGTTTGTGGGTGGACGCCCTTCTCCGCGATATTGGCGGCCAGAATGGGCCCGGAAAAACCGGCTCCGATGATGGCCACGTCGTACCTGGACTCAGCGATGGTCTCTTGCTCCTTTGGGTGATCCGTTCACTTCGCCAGAGGGTCGGGGCGAAGCTGGAACTTGACTACCTTGGCCCGGGTTCCTTTGCCGCCTTCACCGTGAAAGGGGGTTCGGGTTCCCCAGGTGGTCCACACCCCTTTACCTTTCCAACCGGCATCGGGATCATCGATCCGGCCATCCATTCCCTTGATGTAAAATCCCATGGGATAGGGAGCGCGCAGATTGAGGAATTTCCCATCCACGAATGCCAACAGCGACTCATTCAAATTACCGGTGGCAAAGGGCACGTCTTTGCCCAGTCCGAAGGTGTCGAACTGATCCACCCAGGTGTAATAAGCGGATTCGGCGCTGCCCGAGTCGGTGACGTCCTTGAGTTGCGGTCCCGGAAAGGGATAGAGCGTCCATCCTTCCTGACAGTGCTGCCC
>JAZFTY010000230.1:0-7446 GCA_036446935.1 Acidobacteriota bacterium
GACGGTATGGATGAGAAGATTCATCTCCGATATGGGAACATGCCCAATGCCGTCTATGTCGTCGACAAAAAGGGCGACATTGTCTACAAGGCCAACTGGACCGACGCTCCGGTGGTCGATGAGGTCCTGGCCGAGTTACGGGATAAGGAACAGACCACAGACAACTGACAACAGACAAAAGAAGAAGACGGGGGACAGAAGATTCTTGGAACCTTTGGAACCTTTGGAACCTGGAACCTGGAACTTGGAACGCGCGCAACGCGCGCAAAGACGGGGAGGAAGCCATGAAAAAAACATTTTTGCTGGGGATGGTCCTGGCGCTTGGATTTACATTCTGCAGTTCGGGTGAGCAAGAGGTCGCCAGCAGTGAGCCACAGATCTCGGAAAGCTCATTCCAATACTATGTAGCGTCTCAGGCAGCTTTGGCCGTCGACAACTTCGATGAAGCAAGCGCTGCTCTTGAGAAGTTGGCCGCTGAGAGCACAGGTGACTTGAAAAACCTGGCCGAGAAGGCTGCCCAGGCCGAAGGTATCGAAGGCATGCGCAGGGCCTTTATATCTCTTTCTGATCAGATGGCGAGTCTGGATCTCCCCGAGGGCTATGTGGTGGCTTTTTGTCCCATGGCCAATAACAGCATGGGTGCAAATTGGGTTCAGAAAGACGGAGCTATCATGAATCCCTATTTTGGCATGGCCATGCAGGATTGTGGCTCTATCGTGAAATAGAGGCCCTATCGGGTAAGGGACGGTGTTATGAGCAGAAACAATGAAGACCAACAGAAACTGGATCGCCGCAGCTTTTTGAAATTTGGCACGTTGCTGCCGGCGGCAGGTCTGGCCTTGCCCACCCTGAGAGCCGCAGAAAGCTGTCAGTCCACTACGGTGGAGGGTGCTGGCCCTTTCTTTCAACCGGATGCTCCCCTTCGAACCCAGCTTGCCTCACCTCTCGAGCCTGGAGAACGGCTGGTCATCAGCGGGAAGGTGGCCGATTGCACGGGGCCCACTCCCGGGGCAACGGTGGAGATCTGGCAGGCCAATGCTGCGGGATGCTACAGCATTGATCAAGATTGTGGAGTGATCCCTGGAAATCCAGATGACTTCCGACTCAGGGGCCAATTCACAACCGATGCACAGGGTCGCTATCAGTTTTCGACGATCAAACCTCCTGCCTATAAGGCTGAAGGGGGAATTCGACCCAGCCACATTCACTATAAGATCACTCCTCCTCCCTCGGAGAGTCAGGGAAGCGCCGATTGGATCAGCCAGCTCTACTTCGAAGGAGATCAATACCATGCCACGGACCCTATCGGCGGGGCCTCGCTACCTGAAGCCAAGGCCAGAATCATCCCGTTGAGCAAGGATTCGGCGGGCACATTACAGGGAGTCTTCGATATTGTCCTGCCTTCCTTACCCGCGGCAGATCGAACTGCCCGCTTTTCCTTGCAGGGTCACGATCTGGCCATTCAGAGACTCCACGGAAGGGTTCGCTTCTTCGTTCCTGAAGAGTTTTATGGTGGAATGCTGGGTGTCTACAGCCCCACGGGTATGACGCTGAGAGAGTGGGAAATCGTGGACCACTTCATCCAGTGGAAAACCGACGATGTTCCGCGCGGGACCTACCTGGCTCGTCTCATTTCTCACCAGGAAATCGAGCAAGCGGTTCACTTCCAGTTGTAGCCTTCCACGCTCGCCGGAGATGTATGTAACCCACCTGGAGTGTCCCAAATGCGAACTCACCTATGAGAGTGAGCAGCCGATCCAACTCTGCACTTGCGGGGCACCTCTGCTGGTGGTTTATGACCTGGATCGGGTCCGGGATTCCTTGAGCAAAGAAGCTCTGGCTTCGAGAAAGCCTACCCTCTGGCGTTATCGTGAATTGCTTCCCATCAGGAAGGATGAAAACATCCTGTCGTTGGGAGAATCCATGACCCCTGTCCTACCCCTGGCGAGGCTCGGTCCTGAAGTGGGTATGCCTCATCTTTGGATGAAGGATGAAGGTCTCCTTCCTACCGGAACCTTCAAGGCCCGTGGAGCAGCTGTAGGAGTGTCACGAGCCAGAGAATTGGGCATCAAAGTTCTGGCCATGCCCACCAACGGCAATGCAGGGGCGGCCTGGGCCGCCTATTGTGCCGCTGCCGGCATCCGGGCCGTCATTGTGATGCCCGCCGATTCCCCTGCCATGAATCGCAAGGAGTGCATCATTGCCGGAGCATCGCTCTATCTGGTCAATGGCCGGATCAGTGACGCCGGGAAGATCATCAGAGAGGCGGTGGACAGGTTCGGCTGGTACGACGCCTCGACCCTGAAGGAGCCTTACCGTATCGAGGGTAAAAAAACCATGGGACTGGAACTGCTCGAGCAGTTCAACTGGCAGGCCCCGGATGTGATTGTCTACCCTACGGGAGGAGGCGTTGGGATCATCGGCATTTATAAGGCTCTAAAGGAACTCCGGACCATGGGATGGATCGGAGAAAAACTTCCTCGACTTGTGGTCGTACAGTCGACCGGATGCGCCCCAATTGTGAAGGCCTGGCAGGAAAACCGCAAAGAATCCCAAGTTTGGGAGAATGCCCACACCATCGCCTTTGGGCTCACCGTTCCCCACGCTCTGGGCGACTTCCTGGTGTTGGAGGCGGTTCGGGAAACGAATGGTTGTGCGGTGGCCGTAACCGATCAAGACATTCTCAAAGCCCAACAGATGCTGGCCCAAAAAGAGGGCACCTTCGTCTGTCCGGAGGGAGCGGCAACTTTAAGCGCTGCCATGAAACTGGCGAAGGAGGGCTGGATCACCCCCCAGGAGCAGATTGTCTTACTCAACACGGGGACGGGACTCAAATATGCCGAGACCGTTCACAGCGATCCCCCCCTGCTCCAGCCCGGTGATAGGCTGCCTGGTTGATAAGTTAAAAGTCAAAGACATAGGTCAACTTGGCGATGAGGGCCCTTTCGATGACTTCCCCGGTTGTGGCTCTCCTCTCGTTGTAAACAAGAAAGAAATCACTCAAGGGCTTGTAGATCAAGTTAAAACGAATGTTAGTGGCAATCTCGTTGACAGTGCTGTTGTACTGGATCAGGCCGTCCAGGAACATACGGGTGTTGAAGGAATAGTCCCAGCGCACAATCACCAGATGGGTGGTGAAATCTCCGGAAGGCAACTCGACGTTCTCACGACTCCAGGCAATGGAGCTTCCAAAATGATAGCCGGGCTTAAAGCCGAAGCCGGCCCGGGTGGTGTTCTTGTGCCCATCAAAGAACTCGCCGGTTTGAAAGAAAAGGCTGCCGCTGAACATGCGGCTCTGATCGCTGGAATAATTCGTGTTGAACTCACGAAACCAGTAATCTCCCACCGGAATAGTCTGGTTGGGCCGGATCAAAAAGGGTTCATCCAGACGTTCGAATCGGAACCGGTGGGTCACCCAGAAAAGACTGCCGTCCTGGAAATCAATGGAGAAAATCTGGTCAAAGTCTCGACTCTCCAGAACGTTCTCCTGGTTGGTGATGTACTCGATTCCAAGGGAGGGTCTGAATTGGCGAACCCAGGGAATCGCTTCGCCGGGCCTGGGTTTGGCTGTGAACTGCCCCTTGCTTTTTCGAATTCCGGCTCGAGGAACAAAACCCACCTCAGGGTTAAAGTTATCTTCGATCGACAGGTGTTCGGCTTCCACCTCCAGGAAAGGATCTCTCCAGCCTACAAGGGCATGATATGCCTTGTCTTTTCCTTGAAGTCCCGGAGTATCGGTCCTTATGAGAAGGGAGGCAGCCTCCAGGTATCTGAAGAATTGCCAATTGGTGTCCACCCCGTAAGTCCGATTGTAGTGGTCTCCCTTTTCGTCTTTATTGATGAAAATCCCACCGATATCTGAATTCTGGAAAATGTCACGGCGGACCCGGACCACGGAAAAATTAGTGGAAGGAGTGGTGTTGGATTCATCGGTCTGGATGGAGAGAAATCCCAACCGGTAGGGGCCGGCCGTACCCGTCAGACGGGCTCCCCCCAAAATCGGGACCACCTGGCCTTCGGAGAGGCCGATACGGCGGCTGAAGAAAGCAATCAGATCGTTGTCCGCTCGAAACCCGCTTCCCGCCCTTTTGACCTGGAAAACGGTGGCGTTTTCTAGGAAGAATTCCCGCTTTTCCGGGAAAAACAAGGGGAAACGAGTCAGGTTGATCTGCTGCACATCTGCTTCCACCTGGGAGAAATCGGTGTTGACGGTCAGATCCAAGGTTAGGCTCGGGGTCACGCCGTACTTGATGTCGAGACCCACGTCGGGAAGGAAATCGACATCATCCTGCTCCAGGCGCACAACCGGAGCCGAAAGGTAGGGCTTGATGTAAAAGTTTCGTCCCTGACCGATTCCGTCGATGCCCTCCAGCTCACCCGCCAGGGAAACGCGGCCAAGCCGATAAGGTCGTGGAATCGGTGACCAATGACTGGATTCGTTCTTTCGGCGAATTCTCCGGTCGAAGTTGATCCCCCAAACCTGCTGTTGGCTGTCCCGGAAGCGCAGAGATTTAAAGGGAATGGCCATTTCCACTTGCCAGCCCGAATCCGTAATCTGGGTTTTCACATCCCAGATGGTGTTCCAGTTGACATTGGTTCGCTCTCCATCCTGGGTCACTTGGACGTCCCTTTTTGCCCCCACGGGATTGGTTCCAAAGGCAAGGCCAGTACGATCGTCGTCGAAGGTGTCAAAGATAATCCCCAGGTGATCATTATCCGGAACACCATAGTCTCTGGTGATATCAGTAACGGTAATGCCCTCCCTCCCGGCTGAGTCAAAGCAGTAAATCCCCAGATAGAGATACTCATCATCGTAGAGTAAGCGGACTTCGGTGCGTTCCGTGGCCGCTTCTCCCATATTGGGTTCGTTTTGAATAAAATCCGTGGCCGGCTCCACCAGACTCCATTCCCGCTCATCCAGGATCCCGTCAATAACAATCTGAGACTCAACGCGACCGGCAGTGAGGATCCGATCTTCATCTGAAGCAAGAAGGGTCTGAGAGCAAATGCACAGGATGAGGGTGAGGCGGACCAGCTTAAGAATCTGGGTCGGGGCGGATGA
Source organism: Acidobacteriota bacterium (assembly GCA_036446935.1). Classification (GTDB taxonomy): domain Bacteria; phylum Acidobacteriota; class UBA6911; order RPQK01; family JADFOI01; genus JADFOI01. Next base: position 5,063 of record JAZFTY010000230.1, read on the forward strand.
TTTCGTCGGTGCAGTAGAGATTTTTTGCATGATCCGGGCTGACCCGTTATGGAGCAGGCCGGAGTGTGTCTAAAAAAGAATTGAAGCTCTCTTCGAAATGATCCACGGTGGGTTGAGGTCCGGTGAGTTTGAAAAAAGTGGGCCCCGCAGGTCCCTCGGCCACCGCAGCCAGCATCCGGTAATTTTCTTTGGCCGTGGTCTGTGCCATCATCGGCCCCTGGGACTGGTGGTAGGTGCCACGCACATCGACAATGGTCAAGGGAATTCCGTTAGCATCCCTCTCGGTAACCTGGGGATCAGTGACCGGAGAGCCATCAGGGTTGGAAAATTGTCCAATCCAGCGGTCCACATTGGCCTGTACCGATCCTCCTTGCCCTCCGAAATAAAAGACTGCCAGTTCCGCATCTTCCGGATCCCCTTCCAGACCGGGGAGTCGATACTGAGCCAGGCGCATGGATGAAGAAGGAGCCTCACTGATCCAGGTGGTGGGAGCCTCAAATCTTAGCCCGGCAGCCGAAGCCGGTGCGGGACCGGTGGAAACTGCGGGTCCGGGAGCAGACTCCGTTTCGGCCGGGTTGTCCCCAGCGCAGCCGGTCAACATTGCAGTGAGCAACACAAGAACAGCCAGTTCACATCTTAAATATTGATACATCATCGAATTTCCTCCAGAATTTCAGAATGTTACGCTGGTAGGGATTCGAAAGCAAACCAATGGGTCAGCCTAAATTCTTCCCTTTTCTCCGGACTCCAAGCGATGTAGTCTTGAGCTGAATGACCCTGTTCTGTCCCCAATGCCGTGCCGAATATCGAGAAGGTTTCCTGGAGTGCGCAGATTGCCAACGGTTCCTGGTTGCGGAGCTCCCACCTCAGCCTTTGCCACAGCCAAACCTGGATCTGGTCACGGTGCTGGCAACGGGACGTCCGGCACTGATTGCGGTGGCCAAATCCCTTCTGGAGGATTCCGGGATCGAGTACCTGACCCAAAATGAGGGGCTTCATGACCTGTTTCCTGTCCACAGGTTCAGGGTTCACATCCAGGTCAGGCAAGAGGATGAGGGAGAAGCCACAACGCTTTTGGCCGATTTAGAGGAAGAGTAGTGCAAAGGAACAACGATACGGAAGAAAAGGGGGTTCTTAGATGAAAAAACACTTTTTAATGGTGGCAACTTTTGTAGTGGGGCTCGGTCTTGCCCTGTCCCTTCAACTGGGACTCTTGTCTCCCTGGATGGAAGGCTTGCAGTCCCTTTATGCCCAGGGCTCAGCGGAGACGAAGTTCTGGACTTTTGATGGGCACATGCATCCCACCTGGTCGGTTTACTATCGGGGAGGAAGCCTGGCTGAGCCTAGCGATCCCCGATTTGCACTTCCCTCGGCCATATTGGGCGGGCTCGGGGCCTCCTTCTTTAACACCTCAATCGATGAATTCCAGGAAGCCAACCATTTGGCTGTGAAAGAGGCGCTGAGGCAATTCGACCACTTCTACCGCGAGATCGCCAAGTATCCCGATGAGATGGGTGTAGCCACCAATGGCGAGCAGGTTCGGAGGCTGCGCCGGGAGGGCAAGATCGCAGCCATTCTATCCATCGAGGGAGCTCTGGCTATTGAGAGCGACCTGGGGGTGCTGCGAATGTTTCACCGCCTGGGCCTCAGGGAGATGAATCTTGTTCACCTGCTGGGCAACAATATCGGCGATGTGGGGTTCTCGAAAGAGAACAATGGCAAGGGTTACGGTTTGACCGAGTACGGACGCGAGCTGGTGGCGGAGATGAATCGGCTGGGGATCCTGATCGATCTGTCCCACACAGGTGAGCAAACCATCATGGATGTGATGGATGTCAGCACCCAGCCGGTGGCCACCACTCACTCGGCGGCTCGAGCCCTGGGCCGGGGATGGAGCGATGAAATGATTCGAAAGCTGGCGGCCATGCGAGGGGTCATTTGCGTTCCCTTTTTGCCCATGGCAGTCAGCAAGGAATTTGCCAGCAAGTGGCAGTCGGGACCACCGCGTGGCTCCTCGATAGTGGGTCTGGAGTCCCTGGTGTACCAGGGCGACCCCACAAAAATTTACGATTTCATCGAGGAGCGAAAAAACAGCAGAGAACCGCGTCGGGCAGAGACGGGCCTCCAGCGCCGCCAGGACATTCCGCCTCTCTCCAGTCTGATTGATCATATCGACTACATCGCCAGGTTGGTTGGGGTAGACCACGTGGGAATCGCTTCCGACTTCGGAGGCTACCCGGCCAATATCAAGGGGATCGAAAACGCAGGTGAATATCAGAACATCGCTCAGGCCCTTCTCAGAAGAGGATACAGCCGTGAGGATGTCGCCAAGATCATGGGGGAAAACCTGCTGCGTCTCTTTGACGAGGTGGTGAGGACTGCTC
>JAZFTY010000231.1:0-4471 GCA_036446935.1 Acidobacteriota bacterium
GAATAGTTGTTGCGCTCTCTTTTTTCTTTCTCAATTCATTCTTTTTTCTTATCCTGAGTGGCCAGACACCCGGCATGTACCTGAATGATCTGCAGTTGGTGGGAGAAGAGTCGGAGACGGTGCCGTTTCAGTCCCTTGTGATTAGAATATTCCTTTTTCTGCCCGTGGTTGCGACTGTGGTGGGCCTACTTTGGAGTATCTTTGACCCCTGGTGTCGGGGTGCGCACGACCGCGTTTCCGGGACACGAGTCGTTCCCATCACTCACGCTTCATCCGGAGCGATTTCCACCTCTCGCAAGAACTGATCGACCAGAACCTTCAAATGCGGCCGGCATTGGTATTCCACATCGGGATCCCTGACAAAGGTGTTCACGATCACACACATTGTTGAGACCAACTCTTGTGGGTCGGTTGACTGAAAAACAGAATCTCGAAGAGAGATCAGAGCTTCTTGAAAATCGCTCTCCTCCAGGAAACGTCCAAGGGAAAAACTCTCTAAAACCAGTCGAATGACATTCCCGAAAGCGGGGTAGTCATCTTCGTAAATGACAAGGGGAACAAGGTATTCCTGGTCCAGTTTAAGCTCAAGTTCCTGGTCGGCAAGACTTTCCTGTTCCAGAAGACTCTGAATTCCGGTAGGTTTCAACTGCCACGGTCTGCGCAGGAGGAACTGGGCCAATATGAACAAGAGGGCGCCCGTGAGGGCCAGCAAAAGATAAAGATAAGAAATCGACATTGAAACAGTTTGGGCTATCGTCCTTCAGCTGCAAATTGAGCCGGGGGTTCGATCAGGTAGATACCATCGGAAATCGTCCCAGCCAGTAGCTCGCCTGATGCGGTAAAGCCAAGTGCGGCGATTCTGGAACTGTGGAGTCCTCGCTGGATGACTTCCCACTCATGACCTCCATTGCCCGTGTAGAAGAGATGACCCGACACCGAGTCGGTGGCGAAGATTTGGTTGCTAGCCCTGGGATTGGCTTGAATGGCGATAATGTCCATCGGATAAACACCTTCAGACCTGGACCACCGTTCCCCCCCGTCATCGCTGAAAAACAGGCCATCGCGGGTACCGGAAAAGAGACGTTGCCCACTCTTCTCTAAAGCGTGAATAGGCCCATCGGGAAGCCCTTCGACCTTCCTGCTCCATGTCTGTCCACTATTCTCGGACCGATAGATCCCCTTGTCGGTAGCTGCTAGGAGCAGAGCCGTAATCGGATCATAAAAAACCGCATTCACCTTACCCTCGTGTTCCGGGATCTCAAGGTGGGTTAGATTGTTCTCTGTGAGGTCCAGATGAAAGATCCCCTCTTCGGTGGCCAGGAAGATCCCCTTTTCACGTGTATCTGCGAAAGTGAGATCGAAAACGGCCAATTCATGGGTGGTGTCGATACTCCGCCACGGTTCACGTGAGGGCATCCCTGCAAGTATCCCCTGCTGGGTTCCAACATAGACTCGCTGGGTGAGACCAGCAGGTAGGATGGTCTTGATATCTGCCAGGAGGACAACCTCCAGGCCCTCATTGTAAGGTTCCCAAGTGATTCCTCGGTCATGGGAGAAGAAAAATCCCCCATAAGGTCCGTCGGAGGAGACACTGGCATAGTAGTGGTCTTGATGATGAGGATCGGAGGTGACCGCGACCACTTGGCGATGGACGAATCCGTTATTGGCTGGATGAAAGGTTAAACCTCCATCATTGCTCTTCAGAACTCCCGCATCATCCGCTCCCACCAGGATGACCTGATGGTCTTCCGGGTCTGTGGCGACGGTATTGATCACAACGTCGGAAAGCAGTTTCTTCCAGCTGTTGCCGGCGTCATGAGAGACAAAAAGCCCCACTGTGGTGCCCGCATAAATAGTGTCGGGGTTGGAAGGGGCCAGATGGAGGGTTCGGGTTCTTTTTGCTTCCTTGGGTAATCCGTTCTTGAGTTTCTTCCAGTTGAGTCCTCCATTTTCTGACTTGTAGATCCCGGTACAGGCGCTGGAGAAGAGGACGTCAGGTTTCTGGGGATTGACCAGCAGGGAGAACATATCGCTGTCGGATATCATTCCGTTGTGAATGGGCGTCCATTTCTTCCCCAGATTGGTCGTTTTAAATCCTAGATGCCAGGTGCCGACGTAAAGAGTGTCGGGATCCTTGGGGTCGAAAGCCAGCGATTCCACATTGTACATGCTGCGGTAGCCTCGAGTGATTCTATTCCAGCTTTGTCCGCGGTCCAGACTGAGGAGGACCCCTTCGGAAATGCCCAGAGCGATCCTCTGGGGATCGGACGGGGAGATAGCAATGGCTCGGATGGCACTGTTGAAGCGTTTCAATGAAACTTCCTGCCAGGTCTTTCCGCCGTCTCGGGTTCGGAAAAGCCACCCCTTGTCACTCTTCAGCTCCCAGGTGGCCGCATAAAGGGTGTCGGGATCGAAGGGATCGAAGGCCAGGTTATCGATGACCAGGTTACGTCGGTTGAGCCCCGGAGCCAACTTAGTCCAGCTCCCTCCACCATCTTCAGAGACAAAAATCTGTCCATCGGATGTCCCCAGAAAAAAGATTTTGGGACGCTCGGGGTGAACCGCTAAAGATCGTACGTCACCACCATAGAGGCCCAGAGGAGTAACCCGCGGTTGGGACAAGCCCCAAGAACTCAAGGCTACGGTGAACAAGCAGAAGCACAAACCTGCAACTCGCATTTTATCTATTCATTCTACTGAATTATAAGACCAAATGTCGCGCTTGTCACAAACGTTACCTTATTGATGAAACGAGGCACTAAGTCGTGCCCCTCACTGCTTTCATTCTTCACCACAGCACGATACCACGACAGCACGGCATTCAGCGTGCAGGATTCTTGACGGTGACGTCGGTCGAACAGGAAGACGTGCGGTCTCCGTCGTCTACCTCAGCCGTAACGCTGTACTCTCCAACCTGAAGCCCGGTGGAGTCAAAGAGGATCTGGGTGCCTTGCTGGGAGATCCTTCCGGCGCTGGCTCTCCATATCAGTGAGAGTAAGCTATTATCCGAATCTACGATGACTGCCTGAATGGTGGTCGATTCTCCTTCTTCGATGATGACGCGATTGGGCTGACATCGGATGCTTGGAGCTCGATTAATTTTTCGCTGAAAGTTCACTTGAAGAAACCAGCCCGATCGACCTGTGGACGGGATATCGTAAATTGGGAGATCCCCATTAATGGTGTTGAGATTGAGGTTGTAGGCGGCAGAGAGGGAGATCCAGCGGGCGAGGGAGATCCGTAGACCCAGGTAGAGATCTACCGGCGATTTGGGATTCGCTCCCTGGGTTCTCTCTCCAAAGAAATGACTCCCCACCAACTCTCCAATGGCCCGGACGCTTCCGGCGCCAATAGGCATCTCAAAACCGAGGCCATAGTTCATCCGGTGTTGCAAACGGATACCCTGGGAGTCCCCAGCAAAAAGGTGACCGTAGTTTCCGGTGAGGGTTCCTCCGTGGGCCACATTCTTGGAGAGGATCAAGTCATATCCGGCTTCAAGGGTGCCGTTTGTCAAACCTTGCAACAGGCGGGTTCGGCTCTGGGATAAAGGGAATTTGATGATGGGCTGAATGGCCAAGCTCAAACGGTTACCCCTTACCTCGGAAAGAAGATTGAATTTAAGCCCGCTCCGGAGTTCACCCGAGCCCTGGCCAGAGCCAACGTCCAGGAAAGGCGAGTCATTGAAGAAGCCCAAGCTACCCATGCTATTGTTCAGACGGGCGGGGACGATGGGATCTCCAGGCCCGACTTTGTTGACTAATATCGCATTCCCATTGACCCGTCGGTGAGTTTCCCAGGCAACAAAGAACTCCACGCGATCATGCAAGCCCACGGTGATTGAGACTGGAAAAAGAGTAAAGTCGAGATCTCCCGGTTCTCGATTGAAATGGGTGATGTTCAGGCCCAGACTGACTTCGCCGCGTCGCAAGGTATCGGCCAGATAGAGATTGAATAGGCCCGTGGACCCCTGGGCGCTGGGCGTCAGCTGCTTGATTTTTTCTTTGTCTTGGGCAACACCTGATGTGATTAAGGAGAGAGCTAGAGCCGATAATGTTAGAAAGCGCTTGAGCATCAGGGACCATTATACCTAGCCCGGATTATGCATAGGTTCTTGTCACGAAGCGACGAAAGCGATGTCTGTGCATCGTGGAGGAGGAGCGACAAAGAAATCGATGCCGTCCCGCCGCCACCCTTCGGGTTGATGGGGGTTGCGGGCGACCTCTGTGTCGCTCGTCGTCGCCGATGTCCCTGCATCGCCTTCTCCTGGCTCCTTGATCTCGCCTCGCAAGGCCCATCAGCAAACATCATGGTATTCCTGGGACGAGACACTCTATAATAAACTCATGGCCTGGGTCCGTTTCTGCTCTTTCTGGATTTACCCGTCCCTGGCATGTCTTCTGCTGTTCCTCTCACTTCCACAGGGCACCTCATGGAAGCAGCTCATGTGGCTGATTCCACTGGGTTGGTTCAT
>JAZFTY010000232.1:0-4785 GCA_036446935.1 Acidobacteriota bacterium
TAGGTTCGGTTAAACAGTTGGAAATTAAGAAGTTCAACCTGGGCCCCGAATGGCCAAACGTCAACGCTTCCAATCTCAACGCGAACCTGGAATCGCTCCTGGAGAGTCTCGATGATCTGGCTTTTCATCCACTCTTCAAAAGCATCGCTGCGGACATTCACCACGATAGCCGTTGCTGCCGCTACCAGGAGGAAGAGGAGGAAGAGTAAACTTAACTTGTATAATCGCCGCATCAGACCACCCAGAAGTGGCTAAACCCTACCTCGTTCGTAACGAAAACCTATGAATAATCCCGGCTCGCGCACTCCCGCAACTCATCAACTGACTAGATTAAATTTTAACAAAAAAGGTGCACCCAGAGATGTGGGCACCGGTTGGGGACAAGCCCGGATTTCTCACACCTGATCGTCACGAGGCGGCGGAAGGGCCGACCTGAGTGCGTTGTGCCACGCGCGGGGGTACCCGCTTGCGGGTCGCGAAACGCAGTCCAGGATGGATCATTGCGCCGATGCAGTAGACCGGGTGTGAGAAATACGGGCTATGGAGAGGTCGAACCTAAATCCTCAATCCAGGATGGGCAGGTTCTTGGCAATGTCGTTGAAGATCACAATCCCCATGAGCAGGATGAGAAAGACAAAGCCCACCTGAAAGATGCGTTCCTTGACACGCATACTGATGTCTCGCCGAATGAGCCCTTCTATGCCCAGCAGTGCAATCACACCACCGTCCAAAATAGGTATCGGCATCAGATTGAAAATTCCCAATTGCAGTGAGACCAGAGCCATGAAGTTGAGGAGTTGGATGACACCCATGGCTGCAGCCATTCCGGAAAAGCGAGCAATCTCGATGGGCCCGGACATGGCTCGCAAAGAGGTCCTCCCGGTAAAGATCCTTCCCACCACCTCGAAGGTCAACAAGGTCAATTTGAGATTCCGCTGGAAGGAATGTTTCACTGCCTGCAGGAATCCGTACTGCTCCAATTGCATGATCCCCACTGCCGTGCCAATACGCCAGCGATCCTCCATCTGAACGGCAGCAAAGGTCGTCTCAAAGACCTGGTCGTCTCTGAGGACTTCAAACCTTAGAGGGCTTCCTTCGGAGGCGTTGATCATTTGGGCGCTTTCGTCAAATCCCACTGTGGTCTTGTTCCCCATTGTGAGACTGACGATCTCATCTCCGGGTCGGAGTCCGGCCTCTTCCGCAGGGCTCCCGGGTTCAACGTCGCTGATGATGTAGGGAATGTAGGGGCCAACCCCAATGGTCCCGATTTCGAATCCTTCTTTCAGGGAAGGGGTGATGTTTTTGGTCAGAACCTGCCCTTCACGTTCAACTTCCAGGACGAGGTCCTGATTGGGACTGAGGCTGATGCCTATTTCCAAGTCTTGCCAAGTGGAGATCGGGTCACCGTCAATGGCTACGATGATGTCCAGAGGTTGCAGACCAGCCTGCTTGGCCACCGATCCCTCCTGGACGCTGCCAATCACGGCCGGTTGCCTCAGGTACTTTGCAACGGGAATCCCAAACAGGAGAGTGGTGGTGACCAGGACAAGAGCCAGAATGATATTCATAGCCGGTCCTGCTATAGCTACCAGGAAACGATGCATTTTGGGATGGGCCATGAACTCCCCAGGATCACCGGTGGGTTCCTCGTCGTAGTTCTCTCCGGCCATTTTCACGTAACCTCCAAGGGGCAGGAGGCTAACTCGATAATCGGTGTCTCCCCGTTTAAAGCCGAACAGTCGCTTGCCAAACCCGAGGGAAAAGACATCCACCCGGATTCCCAGTAGTTTTGCCGCGATGTGGTGGCCCAGTTCATGAATGAAAATCATCACTCCCAGCACGAAGAGGAAGGCGATGATGCTAAAGCCGATTGAAGTTAAAACAGCCAAAATGTTTCGATCTCCTTAGTGCACTTAATCTCTAATTGTCCGTCGCGGTCTGGACGCTTGTCAAATGAGGCATTTGGTTTGATTCGGATTCTCGGCACGAAGCGGCGAAGGGGGCAGCCGAGAATTCATGAATAAACCGAATCTATAGTCTCCTGTGCCATTCGGCGAGCCTCACGATCCGCCTCCAGTACGGTCTCCAAATCCTTGACGGCACGAGGGACGTGCCGGTTGAGCACCTCGTCGATCACCTCGGGGATGGACGAGAAAGGCAGAGACTGATCCAAAAAGCAGCGAACGGCGACTTCGTTGGAGGCATTGAGGGCGGTGGGGTAAGTTTGTCCATCATTCAGTGCCTGGTAGGCCAGACGGATACAGGGGAACTTATCCGTGTCTGGAGCATGGAACTCGAGTGCAGCAAGGGAAAGCAGGTCCAATCGAGGTAAGTTCGAGTTCCAACGATCCGGGTAGGCCAGGGCGTACAGAATGGCCGCCCTCATGTCGGTGATGCTCATCTGGGCCAGAACTGTGCCATCGATGAATTCAACCATAGAATGGATGATCGACTGAGGATGGATCACGATGGAGATTCGATCGGGTTCTACGTCAAAAAGGTGATGGGCTTCAATGACTTCTAATCCCTTGTTCATCAAGGTGGCGGAATCTACGGTGATCTTGGGCCCCATACTCCAGGTGGGGTGATTCAAGGCTTCTTCGACAGTGACCTGTTCCAGTTGTTGCTTGTTTTTGTGAAGAAAAGGTCCACCTGAGGCGGTTAGAACCAATCGATGAACCTCTCGCTTTTCTGAGCCTCTCAAGCATTGATGGAGAGCACAGTGCTCGCTGTCCACAGGGAGCAGGTTCACCTGGGTGCTTTTGACGATGGGCATGATCAACTCACCCGCCATTACCAGGATTTCCTTGTTGGCCAGGGCCACGTCCTTTTTCTTGAGCAGTGCTTCGTAAGTCGGAATCAGCCCTGCCGCGCCCGCGATGCCTGCCAGCACAACATCCACATTGGGAAGGGTGGCGGCTTCGATCACGCCTTCGACACCCGAGAGGACCTTCATGTCGGGAAGGCGCTGCTGCAGATCTTGCGCTGCTTCGCGATCATACAGAGCGACAATTTCGGGCCGATACTTCAGGCATTGCTGATGGAGAAGCTCCACGCTTTTTTGTGCGGCCAGCGTGACAATTTGAAAACGTTCCGGATAGAGATCAACCAGATCCAGAGCGCTCTTTCCGATTGACCCGGTCGATCCTAAAATAGCCAGTCTTTTCACAGCTTTTCTCTCAGATCGGCTCATTTTATCAGAACCAGGAGGGTGTAATAGGCGGGAAGGGCAAAAAGCAAGCTGTCGATTCGATCAAGAACTCCTCCGTGTCCCGGAAGTAAATTGGAGCTATCCTTGATCTCGGCTCCGCGTTTGAGCATGGACTCGAACAGGTCTCCCACCGTACTCACCAACCCTACGAAGGCGCCGATGAAGACGAGATAAGCGGTGGACCAGGAAGGGATAAAGAAGTGCCCGAACGCTATTGCGGCCAACACCGAAAAGAGGAGTCCGGCGACATATCCTTCCAAAGATTTGTGGGGACTCACTTTGGATGTCACCTTATGCTTCCCCCACCTTTTTCCGACCCCATAGGCCAAGATGTCCCCTGCCCAGACGACAGAAAGGACCATTAAGAGCTGCAGCTTCTGAGAACTTTGAAAACTTCCTGCAATGGCTAGAGGGACGCCGAGGTAAAGGATAGCCATCAAATTGCCTGACATGGACAAGAATCCCGCTTTCATCTCTCGCGTCTGGAATACACTGTAGCCCATGCAGATCAGACCGCTGACCACTAGATAGTTCAGTACCCATTCAGGAGAAGAATAAGTCCATACCCATGGCAGGAGCAGGGTCAGAGGAAAGGTGAACCAATAAGTCTCGACTCCATACCGGGCCAGCAGCCGAAGTAATTCGAAGACACCCAGACCCAGGAGCAGGTCAATCACCAGGAGGAACAGGCTGGGTGGAAGATAGAGAATGGACAGGAGGACCAGGGGAAGGAGAAAGACTGCCGTGGCCACGCGTTGCATCATTGGACATTGTGAAACGAGGTGAAGCGAAGGCCTCCGTAGCGCCGCTCACGTTGCTGAAATTCGAGAATTGCCTTGAGCAAGTGAATCTCGCGAAAATCCGGCCACAGCACCTCGGTGACATAAATCTCAGCATAGGCGATTTGCCACAGAAGGAAGTTGCTCACCCGCATCTCTCCACTGGTACGGATCATCAGGTCCGGCTCCGGCAGCCCCACTGTATAGAGGCTCTTTTCGATGTCGTCTTCGCTGATCGGATAGGATGCTCCCTCCTGCAGGAGTTGATTGAAGGCATCGACCAGCTCGAGACGACCACTATAATTGAGGGCGACGACCATTTTGGTGCCTTTGTTGTCCCGGGTTTCTTCCTCTGCAAATCGTAACTCTTTTTGAACCGAATGCGGCAATTCATTGATGCGCCCGATGGTCAGGAAGCGGATGCCGTTTTTTTGAATGGTCGAGAGTTCTTTACGGATATAGTCCTTGAGAAGAGTCATCAGCATGCTGACTTCGCTGCGAGGACGCTTCCAGTTTTCGGCTGAGAAGGCGTAAAGCGTGAGCACCGAAATGGGCAGCCGCGCAGCCGCCTCTACCACCGCCCTGACGGCGTTGATTCCCGCCCGATGACCCGCCACGCGTGGTAATTTCCGCTGTTTGGCCCATCGACCATTGCCATCCATAATCACAGCGATATGGCGAGGGAGCTTATTCGGATCAATTTGCTCAAGGAGTTCCGCTTCAGGGCTAGAAGGGTCAAAAATAGATTTAAATTTTTTGACCAGGCCGTTCATAAAATCGCCTCGTACTCTACCA
>JAZFTY010000233.1:0-7670 GCA_036446935.1 Acidobacteriota bacterium
CGGTCGGTGCCAAGCCCAAGGGACATGCTTCCCTGTCTACCCCGACATCCAGCACCAGATCCGCTCTTCTAGCCAGGGTGGATTCAGTGTTGCCCACCATGGAGATCAAGGGAATCCCCAAACGCTTGATGGTTCCCAACAACTTCACCAGCTCCTCCGTTTCGCCACTGTTGGAGAGGGCCAGGACCACATCCTGTCCGGTGAGCATCCCCACATCCCCGTGAACGGCCTCGGCCGGGTGAAGAAACACCGATGGCGTACCGGTACTGCTGAATGTGGCGGCAATTTTCCTGCAGACGATGCCCGACTTCCCCATTCCCGTGGCCACCACCCGACCCTGGCAGTTGGCCAGCATTTCCACGGCACGATCGAAGGATTCTCCAAGCCGCGGGATCAGACTCGAGATGGCGTCCGCTTCAATCTGTAAGACTTTACGCGCGGTTTCCTGAGACATGGTTAAAACCACTGACAACTGACAGCTGACAATAGGTCATAAAGGCGACAACTGGTAGCTGACAGTCTGACTGTTCATCAACCGACTACTGACCGGATTCAGCAAAATATTTTGTTTGCCTGTCAGCTGTCAGCTGTCAGTTGCCTCTTCACCAATCGGTCAATTTCCTGTAACTGGCTTAAAACGTTCTCCACCTCATCGATTTGCAAGGCATTGGCACCGTCACTCAAGGCCTTCTCGGGACGATCATGGACTTCGATAAACAGGCCATCCGTTCCCACTGCCACTGCTGCCCTTGCCAGATGAGGGATAAACTCGGCCTGGCCGCCGCTCCACCCCCCTGCCCCACCCGGCAACTGTACGCTGTGGGTGGCATCAAAGACGACTGGAACGCCCAAGGCTCGCATGACGGGGAGAGCCTTAAAGTCCGTCACCAGGTTATTGTAGCCGAAGGAGACGCCTCGCTCGGTGAGGATAACTCCAGCAGTCCCCGCCGACTGAGCTTTTTCTATAACATGCTGGACATCCCAGGGGGCCAGAAACTGGCCTTTCTTGATATTGACGATCTTTCCGGTAGCGGCGGCGGCCTGGATCAAGTCGGTTTGCCGGGAGAGGAAGGCCGGAATCTGCAGCATATCCAGAACCTGAGCCGCGGGTTCAACCTGGTTTACCTCATGGACATCCGAGGTCACGGGTATTTGTAACTCTTGACCCACTTTCTTGAGAATCTCAAGACCCTTCTCTAACCCAGGCCCCCGATGAGAGTGCACGGAAGTACGATTGGCCTTATCGTATGAAGCCTTGAATATAAAGGGGATCTTGAGGTGAGCGGTGATTTCCTTTAAGCGCCCGGCCATTTCCATACAGTGCGACTCGCTCTCAATCACACAGGGGCCGGAAATCAAAAAGAAAGGGTTGTTACCGCCAAGTTTCCACTGGCCCAGGGCAATAACGGAGGTTGGTGACATCGATCGTCCAGCTATCAGTTCACGGTCATCGGTAATGGGATATGACCCTGGAATGATACCAACAACCCACCCCCAAGATACAATGGACGGGTACTTAGTTGAATTCGCTGACCGGACTCTCTTGTAAAGCTGAGGTTCCTTCCTGACCGATTCGTCGCGCTCTATGCTCGGAGGCGGCCTGGATAAAGCTCACAAAGAGGGGATGAGGCTTGAGCGGTTTGGACTTGAACTCGGGGTGAAACTGACAGGCTAAAAACCAGGGATGATCCGAAATCTCCACGATTTCGGCAAAGTTTTTGTCCGGGGAGTTTCCAGAAAACTGGAGACCGTAACTGGTGAGAATTTCCTCATATTCCCGGTTGAACTCGTAGCGGTGTCGATGACGCTCGGAAATCTCTGTTTCTTCGTAAATCCGTTGGGCCAGAGAGTCCTTCTCGAGAACACACGGATAAGCTCCCAACCGCATCGTTCCACCCATTTCCCCGATACCCAACAGTTCGCGAAGTTTATAAATGACACGGTGGGAACTGGAAGGATCGAATTCCGAGCTGTGGGCATCCAAGGAGCAGACGTTACGCGCAAACTCGATCACCGCGCACTGCATCCCCAGACAGATTCCCAAATAGGGAACCTTGTTGACGCGAGCATACTCAATGCCTCGAATCATTCCCTTGATCCCGCGGGGACCAAAGCCGCCCGGCACCAGAATACAGTCCATCTCGTTCAGTTTACCTTCCCAATCTTCGCCCACCAGGCCTTCTGACTCAATCCATTTCAGATTCACAGCCAATCGCTGGGGGAGTCCTCCGTGCAGAAGAGCTTCATTGAGGCTCTTGTAGGAATCCTCATATTCCACATACTTGCCCACGATTCCAACCGTCACCTCTCCCACCGGGTTGTGGATGCCTTCAACCAAACCCCGCCACTCGGTCAAATCACCCTCACCCTCGGGCAACTCAAGGTGTTTCACGATGATCGAGTCCAAACCCTCTTCGTGCAGAACCAGTGGAACTTCATAAATGCTTTCAACATCCTTGGCCGTGATGACCGATTCGGGGGCCACATTGCAAAACAGGGAAATCTTGTCCTTGATCTCCCGCGGCAGCAGGCGATCGGTGCGGCAAAGCAGAATGTCGGCCTGAATACCAATCTCGCGCAGTTCTCTGACGGAATGCTGTGTAGGCTTGGTCTTCAGCTCACCCGAAGCCTCCATAAAGGGGACCAGCGTCAGATGAATGAAGAGAGAGTTTTCCTGACCCACCTCATTGCGCATCTGACGAATCGCCTCAAGAAAGGGGAGGCTTTCAATATCCCCCACCGTGCCCCCGATTTCCACGATGACCACATCCAGGTGATCACTCAGCTTCTTGATGGTGGCTTTGATTTCGTTGGTAATGTGGGGAATGACCTGAACCGTCTTGCCCAGATAGTCTCCCCGCCTCTCTTTCTCGATAACGGTTTGATAGATCTTTCCGGTGGTGGAATTGTTGTCCCGGGTCAAACGCACGTCCATAAACCGCTCATAATGACCCAAATCCAGGTCAGTCTCGGCGCCATCGTCGGTCACGAACACCTCACCATGCTGAAATGGACTCATGGTCCCCGGATCTACGTTGATATAGGGATCCAGCTTCAGAACGGTGACCGTGAGACCCCGGGATTCCAGAAGACATCCTATGGAGGCCGAGGCAAGGCCCTTACCCAGTGAACTCAGAACTCCACCCGTCACGAAAATAAACTTGGTCTGCATCTACTCCTCCGTTTTATCCCCTTTTCGACTCTTTCAGCTCATTCTCCAACAGAGGTCTGACACGGTCCAGATCCTCGAGAATATCCACTCCAATACTGTCTTGGGCGACCTCGACCACCTGTATGGGTATGCCATTTTCCAACAACCTGAGCTGTTCCAGAGCCTCCATTTCCTCCAGTTTTGAGGGTCTCAACTTGGGCAACATTCCCAGGAACTCCCGACGATACCCATAAATGCCCAGATGTTTATAAATGGATCCAGGCTGGTTCCGCAAATAAGGGATGGGGGCACGAGAAAAGTAAAGAGCACGACCCTGCTCATTGGTCACGACCTTCACGACATTGGGGTTTTTGATCTCCTCCGGGTCGGTGATCTCCACTCGAGCAGTGGTCACCTGAACCCGAGCGTTCCCCTCAAAAGCAGAACAAACCTTCTCGATCGTATCGACTGCGATCAGCGGTTCATCCCCTTGAATGTTCACGAAAACATCTCCCTGGATGGCTTCGGCAACCTCGGCCACCCGGTCGAGTCCGCTCAGGTGATCGGACCGCGTCATCAGAGCCCTTCCCCCAAAACCTTCCACCGTGCGCAGGACCCTTTCATCCTCGGTGGCAACAAGGACCTCGGCCAGGCTCGAAGCCTGGCTGGCCCGGTCGTATACCCACTGAATCAGAGGCCTTCCGGCGATTTCAATGAGAGGTTTTCCAGGGATTCTTGTGGAATTGTAGCGAGCTGGAATGACTCCTACGAAGCGCATAGCCAAGTGTATAACAGACAACAGACCACAGACAACAGACAAAAGAAGAAGCGCGCTCCGCACGCAGAGAAAAGAGAAAAGAAAAGCGATAGAGTCAGTTTTCAGGCGACCAGGCGGTCTTCTGTCTGTTGTCTGTTGTCAGACCCACTCATACGGGAGATCCACGATGGTTCCCGGTTGGTCGATGTCCTCCAGGGAGCGAAGCGTATCCTTCAGGATTCTCAGCTGGACTGCCTGATCGTTGGACTCTCCCAGGGTAAACCCGAATGGAAAACCGTAATGAACCGATCGGGGCGTTCCCACCGATTCCACCACATCTCGACAGAGGGCGATGCTGATGGTGGCAATGCCGGCTGCTTCAATGGCTCGCTGGATCAGCACCATACTCTGGTGGCTCAAGACTTCGCCTGGAGTCAGCACAACAAGGTCCACCTTATCCTGCTTGAGGTGTTCAACGGCATCCTTTGCGAAGGGTTCCAGGTCCAACGGATCGGGCACGTAACCCATAAACGAAATGTGTTGAGTGGCGATCTCTCCGATGACGTTCTCTTCCTCCAGCTCTTGCAGTCTTTTCAAGGGGAAAACGACGTTGATATCTTCTTCGAACCCACTCACATCCAGATAAGGATGGGCAATCCACAACTCGCTGACATCTACTGATGCCGGAATCAGGCGGAAGCTGGGATCTCCCTTTTCCCGAAAATTGAACTGGGACAGCTCCGGGGTGAGCTCTCCCGGAGAGATACTGAAGGGTTTCTGATCCTTGACGTGAACTCCCACCGTGGTCACAAGAGCCACACGCGCTTCAAACAGGTCCACCTTGAGATCGGTCCAGGGAATCTCCTCATTCTTGACAAACGAATAGTCGGAATGCTCACTCTGAAACTGCCCGATCCAGTTATAGTTCAGTTCAAGCGTCTCCGAACTCTGTTGAAGGGGCCGGTTTACGGGCACACCCCCTGACTCATCTAGAGTCGGTCGCTTCGAATCCTCAGGCCTCCGGTCAAACTCTTTGGGCATCTAGTTGGACGAGTCCTTTCTTCTACACAGTTCCGAGCTTGGAAAACTATAGTAGGGGCTAATGACAGAATGTTGTTTCATTGGGACAGGGATTTTCATGTTCGATTTGTATCGTCGCGTGAAGAATGTTGAATTGCTCCCGAGAGACGGCAATGAGTTGCTCCAGGATCCTACGCCGGCCGTTGTCCTGAGCCACCACTGCATGGCAGGTCATGGCATGCACACCGGAAGTCAATGTCCAGACATGAAGATCGTGAACGGAGTCCACCCCCGCAACCCTGCAAAGGGCCTGCTTCATTACCGACACATTGACATGGGACGGGGTGCCTTCCAAGAGGACTAAAACGGCATCCTTGACCAGGTTCCAGGCACTGTACAGAATAAGGAAACTGACCAGAACACTGATGGCGGGATCGGCCCAATAAGCCTGCCAGAACAAGATGAGCAGGCTGGCAAGGATGGCACCCAAAGAGCCCAGGACATCTCCTACCACGTGCAGAAAAGCTCCTCGGATATTGAGACTGTCGGCCTCACATTGGTGCAGGATACGAGCACAAAACAGGTTCGCCACCAGTCCCACAGTTGCAATTCCCAGCATCTCCAGACTTTTTATCGCCTCCGGCTGCAGGAAACGCTGGTAGGCTTCGTAAAGGATAAAAAAGGCAATCACCAACAAAGCCGACCCGTTGATCAGGGCAGTTAAGATCTCCACCCTGAAGTAGCCATAGGTTTTTTCGGGAGTGGCTGGGCGGAGAATGAACCCCACTGCAAACAGGCTCAGACTCAATGCAGCGGCATCGGTGAGCATGTGTCCGGCATCGGCCAATAGGGCCAAACTGTTGGTCCACAGGCCGCCCACAAACTCCACCAGCATAAAGAGCACGGTAATGAGGAGTGCAATGCGCAAGGAGCGAGTTCCCTTGCGGCGCCCCACGGCCAGCTCAGCCAGTTCCTCCCTGCCCCCTTGCCCCATCAGTGAACCTCCCAGCCCGTGGCAGGCGACGGGATGTCGGTGGATCGATCGTCGCTCAGAAAACGGGACAAACCTTCGAAATATTGAATGGCCGCATGTCCTAGAACAAAGGTCGCGATTCCCGCAACGGATATGGAAATAAGCTTCCGATATTCAGGATAGCGGCGGCGCAGCCAATGGCTCCCCTCTCGGGCGGCAACTCCAGCCACCAACATGGGCAGCAGCTCTCGGGCTCTTTCCCGGTTCAGGGGATATCCGAAGGTCCGCGCGATCTTCAAGAGCATTCCCGTCTGAATGGCCGTTATGGGCAAAAGGTCGGCTATAGGAATTCGAATGGCCCCCACGATGGCTCCCGAAAGTGCGGCCTGGCTGACGATTCCATGACAAATACTGCGACGGAATTCTGGAAAATTTTGAGTCAGGCAAGAAAGGGTCTTTGGGTCGGTATCCAGAATCGCTTTCAAGAGTTGATCCATGGTTTCCGGTTGCACCACAGAGGTAGCAAATACGCTGGTTCCCAAACGCCTTCGGGCCGCCCTGACCGCATCCCGAGGTGTCTGGACCAGATCGATCTTGTTGAGGACAACCAGTACCGGCCTATTCATGCTGTTGAGTCTCTCATACAGTTCCTTTGTGCTCTTGGAAAGCTCATATTGACCATCCAGAATCAACAGGATGAGGCCTATATCCTGGAGTTTCTCAGACAGCGTTTCCTCGGGCTTGTCGCCCAGGTACTCGTCATGAATATCAACCAGGGTGAAGATGGGCTTCGATCCAGCCAGTTGTCGTTTGGACAGCGCAGCAAGGAGTGAGGATTTTCCTGTCTGTCCCGGACCAACAATTGCGATTTGAACCCACTCCTGAGATTGAATGTCCTTCCATTGACTCCGAACCAGCTCCAGGACCTTCTGCATATTATCGCCCTCGGGAGGCAAAGAATCGAAGACCTGCTTGAGACGATATCTGGACCCCTCGGGCAACAGGAGGGCAATTTGATCCAGAAAGCCCAGCAGCTCAACAGGAGCTGAATCTCTAATATTGGCGAAAATGTCGGGTTCTCTCGGAATAGTCTGCACCGAATTCATTTTACACTGTTGTAGCTGTTATCCGTGATCTTCATGCACCTCAAAGTCAACATTTTTAAAATCCCTTTCGTCCCAGCGAAAGCAGCGAACATCCGGCTCTTCTCCCTTCAGAGAAACAATCCAGTAACTCACCTCCGGATAGTGAAACTCGGCCACATCACGAGAGGAAGGAAGGCTCCTGGACGTGGGATGAGAATGGTAAATCCCTAGATGTTCTCTACCACTTCGCCGTAATTCTCTAAAAAATGCAAAGAGTTCCTCAACCGGGATGGAAAATTTACTACGGCTCTGTCTATGATTCCCGGTTTCTCGTATGCCATCGATCTCCCAACCGCTGCCTGATAAGAGCCCACAACACTCCAGTGGGTATTCACGACGAGCATGTTCAACCATTTTCTCCAAAACTTTGCCTTGGATTCGAACCGTTTTCACCCTTTCATTAGAGCAAGTTCATCGGGTCAATATCAATGGAAGGCTTTCTTACCTTTACTCCTTTCTGGCTCAGCTCTTCCATGGCAGACTCGAGCACTTCGTGAAGCTCTTTTCGATTGGTGCTCTTGATCAAAATCTGAAAGCGGTAATCGCCCTTGAGTTTTTCAAGAGGCGCCTGGGCAGGTCCAAGCACCCGCATGCGCCGTTGAGCTGAAAGGCGTGTCCGTTGCC
>JAZFTY010000234.1:0-6668 GCA_036446935.1 Acidobacteriota bacterium
TGGGGTGTTCCTGGGTCTCACCGGCGAGGGCTATTCCTATGCGGAACTGTGGGATATCGCAAAGTTCCTGAAGAGGGAGCTGCTTCAGGTGACCGATGTGTCCAAGGTGGCTTTTTGGGGGCAGCTTCCCGAAGCGGTCTATGTGGAGATGTCCCGGACTCGGATGTCGCAGCTGGGCATCTCGCCTCAGGAAATCTTTCAAACCCTGGGAATGCAGAATCAGGTGGCCAACTCGGGCAGGGTTCATGTGGGTGGGGAGTTCATCCGGGTCCAGCCCACCGGGTTGTTTACCTCCGTCGAAGATCTCAGTAACCTCCTCATCCGGGGCAGTGGGTCAGAAAATCTCATCTATCTCAGGGACGTAGCCACGATTCGTCGTGGCTATCAGGACCCGCCGACCCAGATCATGACCATCGACGGCAAGCCGGCCATCGGAATCGGGGTCTCGACCCGATTGGGCGGCAATGCGGTGGTCATGGGAGATGGTGTCGGGAAGAGGCTCAGGGAACTGGAAGCCCAGATCCCGGTAGGAATGAGCCTGGGGGTGGTCTCCTATCAATCACAGGATGTCACCAGGGCGATCGATGGCTTTGTCGTCAACCTGCTCGAGGCGCTCATCATTGTCATCGTGGTGCTGATGATCTTTATGGGTTGGCGTGCCGCTGTGCTGATCGGCATGGCCCTCCTGATTACCATCGTTGCCACCTTTGTCTTCATGGGCATCTATGCGGTTTCTCTGGAGCGAATCTCCTTGGGAGCCCTCATCATCGCACTGGGGATGTTGGTGGACAACGCCATCGTGGTGACGGAGGGAATCATGGTGGGATCGCAGCAGGGCAAGAGCCGCATCCAGGCAGCCATTGACACGGTGGCTAAACAATCTGTGCCGCTGCTGGGTGCCACGGCTGTGGCCATTCTGGCTTTTGCTGCCATCGGAGTCTCGCAGGACTCCACCGGCGAGTACTGCCGCTCCCTCTTCCAGGTGATCCTGTTCTCACTGGGCTTGAGTTGGTTGGTTGCGGTCACCGCCACTCCCCTATTGGGCTCGTTCATGTTGAAAACGGGTCAGGCTGCCGCTGATGTCGACCCCTATGCCGGCAAAGTATTTCAGATCTATCGGCGAGTGCTGGACGCCTGTGTCCGCAGGCGGGTGCTCACCTTGGGAGTGGTGCTTGTCGTCTTTGGGGTGTCGCTGTGGGGTTTTGGATTCGTGGATCAGAGCTTCTTCCCCGATTCCACTCGAGCCCAATTCTATGTCGAGTTCTGGAGGCCGGAAGGCTCCCATATTCAGGACACTGCCCAGGATGTGGCTGAGATCAGCGAGTGGGTTCGCTCCCTGGATCATGTGACCTCCACGGCCAGTTTCAGCGGCCAGGGCCCGCTGCGTTTTCTTTTGACCTTCAGCCCCGAAGATGTCAATAGCGCCTACGGGGTGATCATGGTTTCCGTAGACGACTACCGACGTATCGATGATGTGAGGGCCCAGATCGACCGGCATGTGGCGGACCGTTACCCCGAAGCGGAGGGCTGGACCAAGAAGTTCATTCTGGGTCCCGGAGGGGGAGCCAAGATCGAGGCACAGTTCAGTGGCCCCGACCGGCGGATCCTCCGACAACTGGCGGAGCAAGCGAAAAGCATCATGCGGGAAGATCCGGTCGCCGTCAACGTCCGTGATGATTGGCGCCAGCCGGTCAAGGTGATCCGGCCTGTCTATGCCGAGACACGGGCGCGAGTGGCCGGCGTCACCCGGCCCGATCTTGCCGGCGCCATCGAGATGGCCTTTGAAGGAAGGAGAGTGGGTGTCTATCGGGAGGAGGATGATCTGTTGCCCATCATCGCAAGAGCACCAGAGGAGGAACGCAGCGACGTCTACAACCTGAACAGCGTTCAAATTTGGAGTTCCGGGACCAATCGGGCTGTACCCTTCAGCCAGGTCACTTCAACGGTGCAAACGGTTTCGGACGACAACATCATCCGTCGCCTGAATCGAATGAGAGCGATCAAAGCGCAGGCCGACCAGGCCTTCGGGACTTCCGAGGCACTGCGCACCCGCATCGCCCCAGCCATCGAGGCTATCGAGCTGCCTCCCGGTTACCAGTTGGAGTGGCAGGGAGAGTTTAAGAGTTCTCGGGATGGCCAGGCAGCGCTGGCGTCCAAGATCCCGCCGATCTTCGTCTTCATGATTCTGGTGGTGATTCTTCTCTTCGATCGACTCAAGCAACCGGCCATTATCTATTTGACGGTGCCATTGGCCATCATTGGGGTCACGGTAGGACTCTTGGTGACCGGGCAGCCCTTTGGCTTCATGGCCTTGCTCGGTATCTTAAGCCTCTCGGGCATGTTGATCAAAAACTCGATTATGCTCATCGACGAGACGGATGGTCTGATTCGCGAAGGGATGGACCGTTATAAAGCGGTGGTGCAGGCGGGTGTCAGCCGTTCCCGTCCTGTTGCCATGGCAGCACTGACCACCATGCTAGGCATGATTCCGCTCTTTCAGGATGCCTTCTTTGTGGCCCTGGCGGTCACCATTGTCTTTGGTCTGGGCTTTGCCACCGTTTTGACCCTTATCGTGGTACCCGTTCTCTATGCTGTCTTCTTCAGGATTCCCAATCCTGATGGAAGCAGAAGGGAGTCGGTGGGGCCGCCGGGAGGTGCATTAGAGGCAGCGCCGTCCTAGAGCGGGACGATCTTCGTAAGGGGCAGCCACTGGCTGACTCCCACGAGCCGCCTCACGTGCCGAATCCGAACAACTCTATTCTAGATTAACCCCTACTCTAGCCCGAATTATGTCGTTGCTGTAGTAGAGAATTTATGCATAATTCGGGCTGGGCTACAATGACGGGAAATGGGGAGAGGTGAGTGAATAAAAAGACAGTCAAGGATGTCGATGTCAGCGGGAAGAGGGTACTGGTCCGTGTGGATTTTAATGTCCCTATCACTCAAGGAGCCGTTGCCGATGACCGGAAAATTCAGGCGGCATTGCCGACCCTTCGCTATCTGCTCGAGCACGGTGCCGGCCTGATCCTCATGAGTCACCTGGGACGTCCTCAGAAGGGTCCCGACCCCAGGCTTGCCATGGATCCCGTGGCTGAACGGCTGAGTCAGCTAATGGGGCAGCCGGTCAGGAAACTGGATGATTGCGTGGGCCCGGAGGTTGAGAAGGCGGCGCGGGACCTACAACCTGGCCAGGTGATCCTGCTGGAGAATACACGCTTCCACAAAGAAGAGAAGAGCAACGACCCGGGTTTCTCGAAGCAGCTGGCCGCTTTAGGGGAAGTCTTCGTCAATGATGCTTTCGGCACCGTTCATCGTGCCCATGCCTCAACCGCCGGAGTCACTGATACCTTGAGGCCGGCGGTAGCTGGTTTACTGCTGCAGAAAGAGCTGGACTCCCTGGATCAGGCGCTGCTCCATCCGGTCCAACCCTTTGTCGCTATCATGGGTGGTGCGAAAATCTCAGACAAGATCACTTTGATTGAAAACCTGTTGAGCCGGGTTTCCTACTTGCTCATCGGCGGAGGAATGGCCAATACTTTTCTAGCCGCCCAGGGCCTGGATGTGGGTGATTCGCTCATGGAAGCGGAAGTCACCGACCTGGCCGCAGAACTCCTGGCCCGATACCGGGATCAACTGGTTCTGCCCGTCGACTGCCGAGTGGGAGCCGAATTCCAAGCCGATACCGAGTCCAAAGTGGTGGCGGTCGATGAGGTCCCTGCAGGGTGGAGGATCCTCGACATTGGACCTGAAACGATCGAGCGATTTGCTGAACGGTTGGCGCCGGCCAAGACCGTCTTCTGGAATGGACCGATGGGGGTGTTCGAATTTCCCCGATTTGCCCAGGGCACCGTCGCCATTGCCCGAGTGTTGGCCGGCTTGGAAGGTGCCATCACCATCGTCGGCGGTGGCGACAGTGCCGCTGCCGTTCAGCAGGCAGGGCTGGCCGATAAAATGAGTCATATCTCGACAGGAGGGGGTGCCAGTTTGGAGCTTCTGGAAGGAAAGAAGCTGCCCGGTGTGGCCGCCTTGGACCCCAGGTAGACGTGGAGAGGAAAGTGTCCACAACAGCAGACAGCTTCCCGGCGGGTGTATTGACGGGCTCTCAGGTTCAGCAGCTGTTCGCTTTGGCAAAGAAGAACCAATTCGCTTTGCCTGGCGTGAATTGCTCGGGGAGCAATAGCGTCAATGCCACCTTAGAGACGGCCCGAGAGGTCAACTCTCCTGTGATCATACAATTTTCCAACGGTGGAGCTGCCTTTTGGGCGGGAAAAGGGTTGGACAATGCCGATCAGCAGGCTGCTATCAAAGGCGCCTGCGCAGGAGCCCATCACATCCATCAGATGGCACCGGTGTACAACGCCCGGGTCATGGTGCACACCGATCACTGCTCCCGAAAACTTCTCCCTTGGGTGGATGGCCTGCTGGAGAAAGGGGAGGCATTCTACAAGGTTCACGGCATTCCTTTGTTCAGTTCCCACATGATCGATCTTTCCGGGGAGCCACTCCAGGACAACATCGAAACCTGCAAACGATACCTGGAGCGAATGAGCGAGATGGAAATGACGCTCGAGATCGAGCTAGGTATTACTGGCGGAGAAGAGGACGGGATTGATCACTCCGAAGTCGATAGCTCCCGCTTGTACACCCAGCCGGAGGAGGTGGCCTATGCTTTTGAGGAGCTCATGAAGGTGAGTGATCGTTTCACCATTGCTGCCGCTTTTGGCAATGTGCATGGCGTCTATCGGCCAGGCAATGTGCGACTGCGTCCCAAGATCCTTTCGGATTCCCAGGACTTCGTCCAGGATCAATTCGGGACGGGGGCCAAACCGGTCAGTTTCGTCTTCCATGGAGGCTCCGGGTCGAGCGTGGATGAGATCAGGGAAGCCGTCTCTTACGGGATCGTCAAGATGAATATTGATACCGATCTGCAGTGGGCGTTCTGGAACGGAGTGCGGGCTTACGCTCAGGAACATGAAGCTTACCTTCAGGCCCAGATCGGCAATCCGGAGGGACCTGACTCGCCCAACAAGAAGTACTATGATCCCAGAGCGTGGCTGAGAAAAGGTGAGGACTCCTTTAAGGTGCGTCTCACCGAGGCCTTTGAAAGCCTCAACAATGTCAATACCCTATGTTATCCACTAGAGGACGGATGAGTCACTCAATCAAGACCATAACGGCTCAAGAAATCCTGGACTCTCGCGGTAACCCCACGGTTGAGGTAGAAGTGCTTCTGGAGGACGGCTCACGCGGACGCGCTGCCGTTCCTTCCGGTGCCTCGACAGGTGTTCATGAAGCCTTGGAGTTGCGCGATGGTGACCCTTCCAGGTTTCTCGGTAGAGGAGTGACCCAGGCGGTCCGGAACGTCAATGACGTTATTGCCCAAGAGTTGACAGGATGGGATGCGACAGACCAGGAAGGTGTTGATGCTGCTCTTTGCCAACTGGATGGAACCTCGAACAAGGCCAATCTGGGAGCCAATGCCATTCTGGGTGTGAGCCTGGGGATTGCCAAGGCCGCCGCCAAGAGTAAGGGACAACCGCTCTATCGCTACCTGGGTGGAGGTGATGCAACCACATTGCCCGTTCCGATGCTGAACATTATCAATGGGGGTGCACACGGAGGGTGGCAGACCGACTTCCAGGAGTTCATGGTGATGCCCGTGGGTGCCGGAAGCTTTCGCGAAGCCCTGCGCTGGGGAGCAGAGATCTATCACACTCTGAAGAGAGTGCTTCAGGAAAAGGGATACAACACCAACGTGGGGGATGAAGGAGGTTTTGCACCTGCTTTCAAAAAAGGGAACCAGGAGGCCATCGAGGTGATCCTGGAAGCGGTGGAGCAGGCAGGATATTCGGCCGGCGACCAGGTCATGATCGCACTCGATCCTGCCACCTCGGAAATCTATAAAGACGGGAAATATCACCTGCGGACAGAAGGGAGAAGCCTCTCCAGCGAAGAGATGATCAAGCTCTGGGAGCAATGGGTGAAGCGCTACCCGATCATCTCCCTCGAAGATGGTCTGGCCCAGGATGACTGGGAGGGCTGGTCAGCCCTCAGGGAAGCGATTGGGGGTCAGGTGCAGCTGGTGGGAGACGACCTCCTGGTGACCAACGTGGAACGGCTCAAGAAGGGAATCGAGAGAAAGGCCGCCAACAGTATTTTGATCAAGCTCAATCAGATCGGCACCTTGAGTGAGACCATCGCTACCGTGGAGATGGCCAGGAAAGCTGACTGGACGACGGTGATCTCCCACCGCTCGGGTGAAACTGAAGACACCACCATCGCCGACCTGGCGGTGGCCTTAAACGCCGGCCAAATCAAAACCGGTGCTCCTGCCCGATCCGACCGGGTAGCCAAATACAACCAGCTGCTGCGCATCGAACAGGAGTTGGGCGAGCGGGCCCTTTACCCGGGACGAGACGCCTTGAGCAATCTGAGATCATGAAGGCACATCGACCCGTGGCCCTGATTATTCTCGACGGTTGGGGGATTCGGGAAGCAGAGGCGGGCAACGCGGTGGCCTTAGGACACACTCCCAACTACAACCGTTGGACGGATACCCTTGAGCGCAGTGTGTTGAACGCCTCAGGAGAAGCGGTCGGTTTGCCTGAGGGGCAGATGGGGAACTCTGAAGTGGGGCACATGAACCTGGGTGCGGGTCGCATTGTTTA
>JAZFTY010000235.1:0-9986 GCA_036446935.1 Acidobacteriota bacterium
CCAGGGGAAGGTCCGATCCAGATCTCTTCTAATGGCTATGATCTGTCGGTGCTGGACAGCACGGATGATCGGATTGTTCTGGGCTCCCTTCTCCTGCGTCTGGATCTGCTGCAGGTCAAAGCCGACCGCTTTCCAGGGCACATATCTCTCGTCCTTTTTGAGAAACAGTACTCCCCTGCCCACAAAAACTTCTACTTCCCCAAGATAAGCGGTCAAAATCTCTTCCTGGGTTTTGCCCGCACTGAATTTTTGATTCGCACTGTTCATTCGTTTGAGCGCTAATCCGGGTGCGATGGAGGAGGGGGCCTGCCTGAGGGGGTTGCTCTCGCCCTCGGGCAAACGGTCGAGTACCTTAAAACTGGATTCAATTTCCTGTTTGGTGGTCTCAAGCTGGAACTCGATGGCGGCAAGCTTTTTCTGAATGCCGGCCAGAGAGTCTCTCAGAATTTTCGAGCTCAACAAAATGGTTCTCCGGTCTTTCGGTTGGCAATATTAGGAAGTTGTGATCCCGGCGTCAACCTCTCGTTTTGATTGTGGTATAAGAGACCTCATTAAGCAAACAGATTCCAGCATGCTCACAGAATTACAGGGCCAGATCGAAAGAATCACCTA
This sequence comes from Acidobacteriota bacterium, assembly GCA_036446935.1. Classification (GTDB taxonomy): domain Bacteria; phylum Acidobacteriota; class UBA6911; order RPQK01; family JADFOI01; genus JADFOI01. Next base: position 613 of record JAZFTY010000235.1, read on the forward strand.
CACCAACGAAGAGAATCGGTTCACCATTGCCAAGGTCAAGGTCCCTGGACAACGGGGGCTGGCCACCGTGGTGGGGAATTTTATGGCTCTCACTCCTGGAGAAGTCCTCACCATGAAAGGTGAATGGACCCATCACCCCCGATACGGCAAGCAGTTCAAGATTTCCCATTTCAAGTCTCAGGTCCCCGCATCGGTCTATGGCATCAAAAAATACCTGGGCTCCGGTTTGATCCAGGGCATCGGTCCTGTCATGGCCGAGAGAATCGTCAAGAGGTTCGGCGAGAAGACTCTCGATATCATCGAAAACAGGCTGGAGAAGCTCACCGAGATCCAGGGAATAGGAAAAAAACGGATCGCCATGATCAGGACGGCCTGGGCCGAGCAGCAGGAGATTCGAGAGGTGATGCTGTTTCTCCAGAGCCATGGAATCAGCTCAGGATATGCCGCCAAGATTTTCAAACAGTATGGCCGACAATCCATCGAGGTGGTGCGGGAGAACCCCTATCGTCTGGCCACGGACATCCTTGGGATCGGCTTTGTCATAGCCGACTCCATAGCCGAAAAACTGGGATTCGAAAAGGATTCAGAGGTGAGGGCAGAGGCAGGTATCCTCTACGTCCTCAACCAGCTGACCCATGAGGGTCATGTCTACTATCCCTATGAATCTCTCATCGAGAAGTGTCAGAAGATCCTGCAGGTGAATCGGGAGATCATCCTCAAGAGCATAGGCACCATTGCCTTGGACAATAGGATCGTCATCGAGGATGTGAACGATCAGATCGAAAACTTTCGAGAGAACAACAAGGATGTCTATTTAGCCACGCTTCATCTTTGCGAGACCAGCATCGCCCGGCGACTGAAGACCTTGATCTCCGCACCCAAATCCATTCGTAAGGTCGATATCAAAAAGGCCATCGAATGGCTTCAGAAGCAGCTTCCCATGACCCTGGCCACTCTACAAATTGGGGCAGTGAGATGCGCACTAGAGGAGAAGGTGATGGTGATCACCGGGGGGCCGGGAACCGGAAAAACCACCATCATCAATGCCATCCTGAAGATCTTCACCAAGGTGACGGACAACATCATGCTGGCTGCCCCCACCGGCAGGGCCGCCAAACGGATGAATGAGGCCACGGGCCACCCGGCTAGAACGATCCATCGAATGCTGGAATACAGCCTTCGAAAAGGAGGCTTCCAGAAAAACGAAGAACATCCTCTGACTTGCGATTTGCTGATCGTGGACGAAGCCTCAATGATCGATACCGTGCTGATGCACCACCTTCTGAAGGCCATTCCTCCCAGAGCGACCCTGGTGCTGGTGGGGGATATTCATCAGCTTCCATCTGTCGGTCCCGGAAACGTTCTCAAGGACATCATCACCTCGGGCGTTGTGCGCGTCGTCGAGCTGCGGGAGATTTTCCGTCAGGCTCAGGAAAGCTCCATCATCGTCAACGCCCATAAGATCAACCAGGGCCACCTGCCGACACTGACACCTTCTGGACTGAAACTGGACGATTTTTATTTTATCGAACAGGAAGATCCGGATGCGGTTCTCAAGACGATCCTGGAGCTCACCCAGGAACGCATCCCCCGGCGGTTTGGGTTTGATCCACTCGATGACATTCAGGTGCTCACTCCCATGCATAAGGGAATCGTGGGTGCGGAAAACCTCAACGCCGAGCTCCAAAAGGCGTTCAACCCGGGGCAAGGCGGGGTTCTTCGAGGGGGAAGAACTTTTCGGGTGAAGGACAAGGTCATGCAGATCAAAAACAACTATGACAAGGTGGTCTTCAATGGCGACATCGGCCGCATCACCCACATCGGCTCCGACTCTCAAAAAGTCACCATCTCCTTCGATGGCCGGGATGTCTTTTACGAAACTAGCGATCTGGACGAGATTGTTCTCGCCTATGCGATATCCGTGCACAAATCGCAGGGCTCCGAATATCCAGCCGTGATCATCCCCATCCTGATGCAGCACTATCTCCTGCTGCAGCGGAATCTGATCTATACCGCGGTCACCCGGGGCAAAAAACTGGTGGTGATGGTGGGCACCAAGAAGGCCCTGTCGACCGGGGTCAAGAACGACAGGGTACGAAAACGCCATTCGCGTTTGAAAGACAGATTAAGGGGCCTATCCGGGCGATAACCGGAAAATGGGATCCTATGCAAATCACGATCCTAGGCAGCGGGACCTCCATTCCCCATCCTCAGCGCGCTTCTCCCGGTCTGGTGATCCGTTTCGACAAGACCACCCTACTGGTCGATCCCAGTTCTGGTTCCCTGCACCGTGCTGAGCGGCACGGTGCAAGGGCCAAAGACATTGACATTGTTCTCTTCTCCCATTTTCATCCCGATCACACGGGAGATCTGGGGCCCTTTCTCTTCGCCCTCAGAAACTCAGAGTACTTCGGCTCCAAGAAACTGACTCTGATGGGGCCTCCCGGATTGCGGGACCTCCACCGGGGGCTGCTGGATTTTTACGGCACCTATGTGCGCCTGGATAGCGAACGTCTCACCCTTCGCGAGATTTGGGACGATGAGCTGGAATTTTCTGACTGGAGTCTCCGTTCACTGCCGGTTCCTCACACGGAAAACAGTGTGGGATATCGTTTCACCGACTCCCAAGGGAAGGTCTTTGCCTACTCCGGGGATACGGACTATGGGACGGCACTGATCGAGTTAGCCCAGGATGCTGATGCCGCCTTGATCGATGCCGCCCAGCCGTCGGCACTGAAAATGGATGGCCATCTCACCCCGGAGTTAGCCGGAAGGATTGCTCGAAGGGCAGGGTGCAAACGGCTCATCCTCACCCACATGTATCCGGCGTGCGACGATTACGATCTACTCTCCGAGGTTCGGAGTTCAGGCTACGAAGGTCCCGCTGAGATCGCCAGCGATGGGATGAAGATCAGGCTTTAGTGGCTCAGAGACTGGCGGCCACTGGCGTAGCTTCGTCTTCCTGGACGCTTGGGATGTCTCCGTTGTCCTCTCTGAGAAACTTCCAGTGGGCGGGGTTGATGGAAGCCAACAGCTCGGCGCGCGTCTTGATCTTCAGCGGCGTTCCACCATAGAGCTTGCCCCTCCGATACATCCATTTTTCGGGAAACGCGCCCGTGAACATCATCATGGGCCAGGTGAAGTTGGGGCCATTGGACTTGCGCAACTTAAGAAGCCAAAGGCCAAGACCTCCTACTCTGAAAACCATCGGCCCCCACCAACTCTGAAGACCCGGTCGAAGGTTCATTCTCCAGCACTGCATCATCAATTGCCACTGCACCGGGGAGAGGTCCTTGGTTAGGGACACCCCTCGGTCATGCTCCATGCGGGTTCCTTCCAAGGGCGTGAATACCGAAGGCACCAGAAATCCGAACAGGTTTCTGCGCTCTATCTCGAACATCAGGTCCAGGGTGGCCTTCACATCCTCATCCGTCTCGCCCGGGTTCCCGACCATAAGGGTCAGCATGGGAAACCAGTTATTTCGGTTCATGATCTCCAGTCCCCGAAGCAGCACACTGGGCCAATCATCGATCTTGAAAGGGACGCCCTTGCTGGGCATCACCTGCTTGGCCATACGAACAGAACCCGTCTCAAACCCGATCAGTGGAACGATGGCCTTCTTTTGTGGATGCGTGCTCAAAGCGGGAAGATGAATGGGGCTCTTGGGAAGAAGAATATCGGAGAGCCTTCGAATCAACCCCGGATCCACCACAGCCGGAGCCATCGTGGAGTGGCTCAAGACAAAGTGTTTGACGCCTGGAGTGTTTGTGACATCGGAGAAAAGATCCAGCAGCGCTTCACGATTGGGGAAAAAGAATGGGGTGGATGTTTTAACCTGTCCCCAGATGAACAGGTCCTCGGTGGCCAGGGAGATCTGGTCATTCCCGTTTCTCACATTGGCTCGCACCGCTTCCATCATCCCTTCCTTGGGAAGAGCGATCTGGGGATTGAGATCGGGCACGCAAAATTGACAGCGCCTGCCGCAGCCGGTCGTCATTTCGACGACTCCAAAAGTGGTCGGCTTGTCGGGAAACAGAATCGCAGCGGGGTCAGCCGGATGAGGAACATGGATATCGGTCGGGAGTTCTTCGCCCTCCATGGCCTTGCGAAAGAGGGCGATGGTCTCTGCCGATTCTGCCCGCCCCTCCACCACACAATCCACACCCAACAGCTCTCGGGAACCGGTCTGTTTAATCTGCCATCCGCCGGAACCACCCACGATCAGCTTGAAATTCTTCCGGAAAGAACTGTTATTGACCTTCTCGAACATCAGACTGGCATAGTGAGAGTTGATGGGCTTCTTGGAGCTTCCGAACATGGAGGTGTAGACTCCGGCGGCGAAGGTGACTCCCAGAGGATTATGGGTAGAGACGGCAACCACCTTGGTCTCGGAGCCGATGAACTGATCCAGATCCTCGGGATAGCAAACGACTACGTTTTCCTCACCGAACTCCCGCAGCATCACTTTCTCGAGGACTCGCAGACCGGCAGGAGCAGCGTGGGCCGATCCGTCTTCGAAACGTTTGACCTCTTTCCATCTGGGATACTTTCGGTTGAGCACGCCCTCCAACCAGATAGGAAGAGATGCCATGCCCATCTGGATGAAATATCCGGCATGGTCAATCATCTCGGTCAAAGGAGCAGTCAGGACGATCAATTTTCCAGTGTGCATTCCTCTCCTCGTCGCCAGCCCTCAATGCTGGCCCTCAATCTTCTCAAATGCGCCAGCATCTGCCAAGATGCAATCTTAGGGGCTTCCTCCGACACATCGGGGATGAATCATTTGAAATTTCCTGGAAAACTCAGGACACGGATGAGGTGTAGTGCGCAGCTGCAGCTTGAACTCCCGATCCCTGGGAACATTGAAATCCCTGAGTGCGCAAACAGGTCTCCAGGGCTAAAAGAAAATAGAGTACATTTTGAGCCCGGCTGCTCTCCCCCATCAACCCCACCCGCCAAACCTTCCCCTGCAATTCACCCAGTCCTCCTCCAATTTCCAGATTGAACTGGCTCAACAGCTGGCCTCGCACCTGAGCATCATCCACGCCATCAGGAATTTGTACCGTATTCAACGACCAGAGACGATAGTTAGGATCGACGTGCATCTTCATCCCCAGAGCCTCAACTCCTGCCACCAGAGCCTGGTGATTGTGCCGATGACGATTGAAGCGTTGCTCCAGCCCCTCCTCCACAATCATCTTGAGAGCTTCACGCAAAGCGTAATTCATCGAGATGGGCGCCGTGTGATGGTACACCCGATCCTCCCCCCAGTAGGAACCGATCAGATTGAGGTCCAGATACCAGCTCTTGCAGGGAGTGGTGCGACTCTTCAGCTTCGCTTCAGCACGGGGAGAAAAGGTCACGGGCGCCAAACCGGGAGGGCAGCTCAAGCACTTCTGAGTCCCGCTGTAGCAGATATCGATTTTCCTGGAATCCACATCAACCGGATGACCTCCCAAAGAGGTTACCGCATCCACCAAAAACAGCGCCTCAAAGCGGTCACAAATCTCCCTTATCGGCTCCAGCGGTTGCAGAACGCCTGTGGAAGTTTCCGCATGCACAACGGCTATGATGCCGGGTTGGCATTTCTCGGCGGCCTCAAGCATGCTTTTATCGCTGAGGGGCTCACCCCAGGGGGCGGAAACCACCGTGCAAACACCTCCGTTACGGCGGACCATCTCCGCAATCCGCTGTCCGAAAACCCCATTTGCGCCCACCAGAACGGAGTCGCCATCCTCGACAAAATTGGCAACGGAGGCCTCCATCCCTGCAGAGCCGGTTCCCGATAGCGGAAAGGTAAAAGAATTGCCGGTCTGGAATACGCTTCGCAGAAGGTCCTGAATCTCATTCATGATCTTCAGAAATTCAGGATCGAGATGACCCACCAGCGGCCGGCTCATCGCCCGAAGTACCCGAGGGGATACATCCGACGGTCCCGGCCCCATCAACAATCTTCCTTCTTCGAGTCTTTGTTCCATTTCGCTTATACCTCCAGCCCGCAATTGAACTGTGCAGTATATAATGGTCTTGTGCGAGTCACCAGTACCGCCTTTTTAGAGGGCGGCACCATTCCCATAAAGAACACCTGCGACGGTATTGATGTCTCACCACCGCTTCGATGGGACGACGTTCCGGAAGGAACGAAAAGTTTCGCCCTTACCCTGACGGATCCCGATGCGCCCATGGAGTTTATCCACTGGCTGGTCTGTGACCTTCCAGCCGACGCCCGACTGATTCCCGAAGGCGGCCCCGTTCCCACCGGGGCCAAGGAGATACGAAACGATTTTGGAAAAGAGGCCTATGGCGGACCCTGTCCCCCCACTGGTGAACATCACTATCACTTCACGATCTATGCACTGGACACGGACTCTCTGCTGGCCAGACAGGAGAACTTCGTCGAACTGTGCAGAAAGCACAGGATCGAAAAGGCAGAGCTCATCGGCGTTTACTGGCGCGGCGCCCACGGCGAGATCTGACCGTCGGCCAGATTCCTTGTCCAATTCTATGGCAGGTTTTTTCTAAAAACAGACACTGGGTCTTCCAATTCTTAGCCAAACCTCGGATGGTCCGAGGAGATGAAGAGATGTTTCGGGGAATAAAAGTCGGTTGAAAAATTCTTTCGCGGCCCTGTTTTTGATCACATTGTCAGTGTTCCTGCTGACCAGCAGTGGACATATCGACTTCGCCGACGAATACATGATCTTCTTTCAGGCGGAGAGTCTGGTCCTGAACCAGTCGCCGGCGGTGCCGCAGGCAAGGCAGTTTGACATCTGGTATGGAACGCTGGGTGTCGACGGTGAGCCTCATGCCGGCTTCGGCCTTACCCATCCGCTAGTCATTGCACCCTTCTACGGCCTGGGAAAACTTGTTGGATACAGTCCGGGAATACCGGTCCCCTCCCGGGACCTGATCCACTATATGGCCGCAATCGGCTCAAGTTCCTTCTTTGCAGCACTCCTGGTCTGTCTTTTCTACCATGTGCTCAGTCGCCTCGGCGTTTCTCCTCGCATCTCATTTACGGCTTCCCTTGTCTTAGCTTTCGCCACTCCAGTGTGGCCCTATACCGGCACCCTCTTCTCGGAAATTTGGACCGCTCTCCTACTGCTGACTGCACTAGCGGCACTCGAGCAAGAGACAGGCCAGGAAGAAGGAGGAATCCTTCCTGTTGTGGTGTGTGGATTGTGCCTGGGTCTTGCACTGATGACCCGGCCCAACCATGGTGCGGCATTTCCAGTCTTTGGACTTGCTCTTCTCCTGGGACCGGGCTCCACAAACCGGCGTGCACAACGATTCCTGCTCCTGGGAGCTATCGGGACATTCTTTCTGGGGATCACACTGTTACTGAACTACCTGGAATTCGGTGATCCTTTTCAGCGCGGTCATCCGGGTTGGGTAGAGGGAGGAAAGATCATCACCGACTTCCTCATTCCGACCCCGTTGCACCTGGGTCTTTTCGGCAACCTCTTTTCTCCCGGGAAGTCGGTACTCCTGTTTGCACCACCACTGTTGCTAGCGCTACTGGGTCTGCGACAGCTCTGGCGCGAGCGAAAACCCATCGCCATTGCCTGTGGCGGCTGCGCCCTGACCTACATCCTGATTGTGTCGCGCCACTCCCAGTGGGAGGCCGGTTACTCCTGGGGGCCGCGCTACCTCTTGCCGGTGATACCGCTTCTGCTGGTGGGTCTGGCCCCTCTCCTGAGGAAAGGCAATCGGACCTGGCCGCTTCGGGCACTGGTGGTTCTCTGTCTCATAGGCGTGCTTGTCCAGCTCCCGGCGGTGTTCACATCCTCTTTTGAAGTGCAGAACAGGGGCGGCTACTATGACGCGAACTTCGACTACATGATCGATCACAACGCCGTCGGTCAACAGTGGGCCGTCTTCCTGGAGTACCTGGGAGAAACATTGCAGGGCCGGGCTCTCGAGAGCCCTCTCCACCGCGGCCTCGACCTTTGGTCTGTGATGCTCCTGAAGGATAGCGTGCCGGCCGGGGTGATCCTGATCCTACTGACCCTGCCAGCGGCGATGCTGGCAGGCGGCCTGATATTGTTGCGAGCCTCGCTAAAAAACCCGTAGCCCGGATGATGAATAATCCGGGCTAGCTCAGATCCACCGAGGGCGTCCACGGTTGGTCGGCCCAGCCCACTCCAGTCCGTTTCACCTGGGCATCGATCAGGTAGGGCTTGCCCTCCAGGGTGACCCGCTTGGCCCTTGCCAATGCCTGCTTGAGTTCATCCGGCGTTTCCACAACTTCACCCTCCACGCCGAAGCCCTTGGCGATATAAGCCATATTCATATCCGGCTTGCCCAGATAGTCGCAGAAATAGCGACCTTCCTGGACCATTCGGCTGTCGCGGACGGCATTGATCACTCGATTGTGCGGCCCGCCATAAGCGTGGTTGTTGTAGATAATGTTGATTACCGGCAGTTCCAACCGAGCCTGGTTCCACAGTCCCGTAGGTCCGAAAATAAAGGCTCCATCCCCGGCCAGAGCGATCACCTGGTGCTTGGGCCGGGCCATCTTGACCCCGGCCGCTTTTCCGGTGGCTCCTCCCAGGTGACCCGCGTAAAAAGCAAAATGCTCCCGGCCGCCCATGGGGTTGAACTCGAAGAACTGCTTGCCTCCCGTTCCTCCTGACTCATCCACGATAATGGCGTCCGGGTCGGCGAACTGGGCGATCTCGTAGGTGAGACGATCCGCAAGCAGAGGGCTGCTATCCCAGTCCGGGTTCCTGGTCATCACCGGTCGCAGCTTCTTGGCTCTTTCGCTAAAGGCCCGCACGCTCTCGGCTCGCTCCTGGGCCTTCTTTTTAAGGGTGGGGGTCATAATACCTTCGATGGCCACAATCAGGTCGTCCAGACCGTAACCGACATCGGCAACCAAGGGGACGTCTGTGGTAATGACATTGCCCATGCTGGCACTGTCGATCCGCATGTCAATGAACTTGATGTGACGCGGCACCAACGGCGCGGGGTTGCCGCCGTGCATCATCTTGTTGCCCACGTTGATGACCACATCTGGACTCTGAGTGCCCAGTGCACGTCCACCGACCCACAGGGGATGGGCTTCAGGGAAATTGGCGAACACCTGTCTGTTCTGAGTCACCGGCATGCCCAGCAGCTCAGCCAGTTTGACCGCCTTTTCCGCCGAGTTGGTCTTGTAGAGTTCATCACCGACGATCAACAGCGGCAGTCTGGCCTCCACCAGCATCTCGGCCGCCCGCTCCACCTCTTTTGGATTGGGTCTCACCCGCATGCGCGGATCCACCTTCTCATGGCGGATGATCTCCGTTCTTACCTGCTCCCCGGTGTAATCCGTATGCCAGGTCGCATAGGTCGGTCCATAAGGAGGAGTCCAGGCCACCTTGAAGGCCCGG
>JAZFTY010000236.1:0-8846 GCA_036446935.1 Acidobacteriota bacterium
GCGACGATGACCCCATAGCTGAAGAACTGCTGCCAGGGCATGCGGCTCCGGGATATGAGTTCGGGGTAATCTGCCATGACACGCCGTGTGGCCTCAGCAGGTCCCCCCAGCGCCGCAGCAATGACAATAAAGATGGCCACAGCACCTACGATGAAAATGCCCGTCTGAAAGGTGTTGACCCAGGCCGCACCGCGCATTCCACCCAATAAAAGATAAACCAGTACTGCCGCTGCTACAATCACCATCCCCACATTGAGCGACACATACCCTTCGGTCAACGCCTCCAGGGTGCGGCCTGCTCCCAGAAGACCCGTCATCAGATAGGGCACCGTGTAGAAGATCAACATGAGGCTGATCACCACGGCCAGAGTCGGGGACTTCCACCGTCCACCCACCACCTCAGCCACCGTCATATAACCAAATTTTTTTCCCAGGACCCAGGAGCGGCTCCCCACCGTATAGAAGAGTAAGGGTGTAGCCCAGGCCCAGCTGGAGGCAAAGTAAGGCCACATCACCCAGCCCACATGATAAGCGCCCCCAGGGACACCGGCCAGGGTCACCGCTGAAATATTGGCTCCGAAGACCGCGGAAAAAAGGACTATGGTCCTAAAGTCGCGGCTGCCCATATGGTAGTCCTCCATGGTGCCTCGACTGAAGCGAGAACTGTAAATTCCAATGCCCACGATGATGACCATGTAGAGAGCTAAACTGCTGAGAACCGCAATCACCTGTGTGCTCATTCTTATCCCCTACTGTTCGTCCACCCAAATGTATTTAACGGTATAGAGTACCAAGGCGAACCCGGCCACCCAGATGCCAAACTGGTACAGCATGGGCACATTGATCCAGCCGAAGACAACCAGCGGCATTTCCTCCCCCCACCACCAGATATCCACCCGGATGATCATCAGGATGACCGCCAGCACATACACCAAGCGCTCCCTGGTCCGGCGTTTCTGCACATCCATGCTCATGATTTCATCTCCCCTTTTTTTCGTTACCACAAAATACACCACGACGGGGACAGATCGCCAGCCTATTATCGTGTCATACGGGCAAGAAATAGAATCAGCAAGGTCACGGCAATCACGATGAGAAGATACATCAGCTGTCGAAACCTGGACTTCTCCTCGAATTCCTTATGACCTTCTTCCCAGTCCTCATCTCCCAGTTTCAATTTGAGCTTCTCGGTGTCCATCGTTCCTTCCGGCACTCCCAGCTCACCCGAAATGCGCTGCAAATCGATGAAGCGAGGAAGGAACCAGAAGAAAACCGCCACTCCAATGAGAAAAAGAACAATCCAGAGATTGCTTTCGGAAAAAGAGAAGATCACCAAAAGGGCAAGGGTGACAACAACCAGGAGGAGGAATCGAAAGTAGACCCAGGGCACGGTTGGCCTAAAAATAGCCCCGCAACGCGGGCAACTGAGTCGCCCAGGGGTGAGCAGAGGATCCGTCCACAGACGAGTTTTACAAACCGGACAGCGCTGGGACATCAGCTGCGACGATCTTAGCCGGGACTATGCATCATCCCGGCTAGTCCTCCTTTGCTGAAGGCAGGTCCATGACCGAGGCTGCAACCACGGAAGCAACCCTCTTACGTAAAGCAATCACACTTCCCTCTCCATCCGGATGTACCCGGTTGGTGAAAAGAATGACAAAGACCTCGCTGAAAGGGTCAATCCAGAGCGAAGTTCCCGTAAATCCGGTGTGGCCAAAAGAACCCACCGGGAAAAGATCGCCCCGAGGACCACTATAAGGGGTTCGGATATCGAAACCGAGGCCACGCCAATCGGTAGCTCCAACAGGGGACTGGGGGGTGGTCATTTGCATCACCGAGAGGGGCGCAAGAATTCGCACTCCGTTATAGTGACCACCATTGAGAATCATCTGGGCAAAGATCGCCGTGTCCTCGACGGTGGAAAAAACTCCGGCATGTCCCGCCACTCCGCCCATTCGAGCCGTGGATGGGTCGTGAACAATCCCGCGCAGCAATTGACCGTCTCGGAAATCGGTGGGCGCAATCTGATCGCGAATCTGGGGCGGTGGAAGAAAACCGGTTTTCGTCATTCCCAGGGGTGAAAAAATCCGCTCGGCCGAAAATTCATTCAAAGTTTGACCGCTGACTTCCCGGACGATCTCGGCCAGAACGATGTAGTTGATATCGCTGTAGATGAACTGCTCTCCAGGCGGGGAAATCGGCTTCTCCTGAAATGCCAGCTCTATCGCTGTCTCATAACCTTCCCAGGGTTCGTCCAGGTCCAGATCGGGGCGCAAACCTGAATAGTGAGTCAACAACTGCAGAAGGTTGATGGCATCCTTTCCATGCTGTGCAAAGCGGGGTAAATATTTAGAAACGGGATCGGTGAGCGAGACCTTGCCTTCCTCGACCAGAATCATAATTGAGGGGGCCGTGGCCATCACCTTAGTCAAAGAGGCCACGTCAAAGAGAGTATCCAGGGTCATTGCCTCCCGGCGAGGAAGCCGGGCTCTGTGACCCAGGGACTTTCGATAAACAATCCTGCCTCGACGTGCCACCAGCACCGCAGCCCCGGGGGTCTCTTCTTCCGTGATGGATGCTTCAAGCACCTCATCCAATCGAGCCAAGCGCTCACTGGACATCCCCACGTCCTCAGGCCTACCTGAAGACAGGACCTGGGCCTGAAGGGGGTTGAGCAACAGAAGGAAAATCAGTCCTCTCAAAAACATCCCTTCAATTGTATGCCAAAGGAGATTTCTTCGGGAAGAAATGTGCGTTAAACTGGACCACCCATGCAGCAGAACCTTATGGATTCCTTTATGCGCCAAAGTCGGGAGCTCATCGAGCTAAAGAGCGTCCTGGAGATCCTTACCTGGGACCTGGAAACCATGATGCCTTCGCGGGCCGGTCCCTTTAGAGCACGTCAGTTCTCTGCCTTAAGTGCTCTGTATCACCAAAAGCTCACCTCTCCCGACCTGGGTGAAAACCTGGAACGCCTGAGCACTGAAGAGCTGGACTTGTGGCCGCAGGCCGCCGTGAGAGAAATGCGGCGAGAGTACGACAAGGCTGTCAAGCTTCCCGAGGCACTGGTTCGGGAGCTGGCTGAAACCACTTCCCTGGCTTACGGTGCCTGGGTAGAAGCCCGTCAAAAATCCGACTTTGCCTCATTTTCTCCCTGGCTGGAAAAGGTTCTTAAGCTCAAACAAGAGGAGGCCCGTTGTCTGCAGTTCTCCGACTCTCTCTACGAGGCCTTGCTGGATCATTATGAGCCGGGGATGACGGTCGGCAGGCTGGATGAACTCTTCGCCGTGATCAGGCCCGAGCTCACCTCGCTGCTTCAGAGGATTCTGTCCTCGAGCAAGCAGCCCGATCGGGATCTTCTCAAGGGCAAGTTCCCTGCTGCACAACAGGAAGCCTTTGGACGCGACGTGCTCACCGCGATGGGTTTTCAATGGGATGCCGGAAGATTGGATCGATCGCCCCACCCATTCTGTTCAGGACTCTCTCCGCTGGATGTGAGAATCACCACTCGCTACTCGGAGGATGACTTCTGCTCCTCGCTTTTCGGCATGATCCATGAAGGGGGCCATGCACTCTACGAACAAGGGCTGGACCCGGAACATTACGGCTCCCTTGCCTGCGATGGAATTTCCCTGGGAATCCACGAGTCCCAGTCGCGTCTATGGGAAAACCAGATCGCACGGAGCCGGGCTTTCTGGGACCATTGGTTTCCTCGCCTCCGGCAGACTTTTCCAGGCCAACTGGATCATGTCTCTCTTGAGGACTTTGTCCATGCTATCAATCGGGTGGAGGCATCCCTGATCCGCGTTGAGGCAGACGAGGTTTCCTACGGTCTGCATGTCATCCTGCGCTACGAATTGGAAAAGAAAATGGTCGAAGGGGATCTGAAGGTTCAGGACCTGGAGGAAGCCTGGAGTACCAGCATGAAGGCCTATCTGGAGGTGGAACCGTCGAACTCGGCTGAGGGTGCCCTTCAGGACGTCCATTGGTCCATGGGCGGATTCGGATACTTCCCCACCTATCTGCTGGGAAATCTTTATGGAGCTCAAATTTGTCATCAGGTCGGGAAAGAGTTTCCGGATTTAGAGGACAGCATCGCTACGGGGAACCTCACTCCCTTACGGGAATGGTTAGGCGAACATATTCATGGCAAGGGAAAAACGGTCAGCGCTGAGGAACTGATTGAGCAAATCAGTGGCAGCCCCCTAAAGTCAGACTATTTTCTGGATTACCTGAAAAACAAGTTTACTCCGCTCTACGACTTGAGTTAACTCATGCAAGTCATTCAGGGCAAAGCTTTCCCCACCCTAATTGCCGTTCTCTTTCTCTTTCCTGCTCTGTCTTGCTCTCCTTCTCCTTCTCCCTCACTTCAGACCGCTAGCCCGGTTCGAGTGGGAATCGATCGTCTCTTTGAAGAGCCCTACTGGAATTGGATCCAGGGAAAGCGCGTCGGATTGATCACCAATCCGACCGGCGTCAATTCTGAACTGGAAGCCACCATGGATCTGTTGGCTCAACATCCGGACGTCCAGCTGGTCGCGCTGTTCGCTCCCGAACATGGGCTGCTGGGACAGGCACAGGCGGAGGAAGGCATTGCCACCTACGGGAATGTGTACAGCCTCTACGGGGAAACCCAGGCCCCCACCGCTGAGATGTTACAGGACGTTGAAGTTCTCCTGTACGACATCCAGGATGTGGGGGTCCGCTTCTATACCTACATCTCCACAATGTTCCTGAGCATGAAGGCGGCTACCGAACAGGGCATTCCCTTTATCGTGCTGGATCGTCCCAACCCCATTGACGGCTCCCGCGTTGAGGGTCCGGTATTGCAGCCCGGTTATGAGTCCTTTGTGGGCATCCATGCGCTCCCCATTCGCTACGGGATGACGGCTGGAGAGCTGGCCCGGATGCTCAATCAAGAAACCGATCTGGGATGCGATCTCAAAGTGGTGCCTCTTGAAGGCTGGCAACGCCAACAATGGTACGATCAGACGGGCCTGAAGTGGATCTCCCCCTCCCCCAACATGCCCACCGTGAACACGGCAACCGTCTATCCCGGCCTTTGTTTGATCGAAGGAACCAATCTCTCGGAAGGACGCGGAACCACCCGGCCCTTTGAGTACATTGGAGCTCCCTGGCTAAAGAGCCGAGAGTTGGTGGACAGACTGAATCGGCTTCAGCTTCCCGGTGTGCACTTTCGCCAACAGGCTTTTACTCCGACATTTTCCAAATATCAGGATGAGCCCTCTCAGGGCATTCAGATTCATGTCCTGGACCGTCACACATTGGATCCCCTTCGCATTCTGCTTCACCTCCTGGCGGAGGTGCGGAAACTCCACCCCGAGCAACTCGAGTTCAACAGCACCTTCTTCGACCGTCTGATGGGAAACAGCTCCGTTCGTGAAGCCCTGCTCCAGGGAAAGCCGGTTGAGGAAATCGTGGATCAGTGGCAGCCGGCCCTCCAGGAGTTCAAACAGACTCGAGAGAAGTATCTGCTTTATCCGTAGCGCGCCGCTCTGCGAGCGGCACCCGTTCCGGGTTCCAAGTTCCAGGTTCCACAGCGCACTGCGTCGTGAGTTTGTGCGTCAAACGAGAATTCAAGCGGCATCCGGGCTAGAATAGGGTAATGACTCCGTTGGCAGGCTTGTTGCTTTTCACTGCTCTGCTGCAAAATACTCCGGCGGTGGATCCCGATGCCCTGGTGTGGTTCCGCAAAGGGGAGGAGCTGATCGGTACCCCTGAGGAGAACTCCCCACAGCAGACGGAATACTTCGAGAAGGCGGTCGAATTGGCTCCCGACTTTTCTGCCGCCCGTTACAATCTGGCCCTCGTCTACCTCAAACAGGAACAACGCCAGCTGGCCCTGGATCAACTGGATGCCTTGATCGCTCTGGAACCCAACGGCACCAGCGGTTATCTCCTTCGTGCTCGTGTAAGACTCGAGGAGGAAGAGCCGGGTCGTGCGGCGGAAGATCTCGAACAGGCCCTTGAACTGGATCCACAGAATTACGACACCTGGCAATTGATGGGTCGGATTCGCTATCAACAAAGGGACTATGAACAGGCCGCTCGCGCCTTTGGGAAGGTTTTGGAGTTGAGACCCAATCCCGTGGGAGCCTATTTTGATCTGGCTTTGTCTCAGCAATCCCTGGGTCACAGGGACGAGGCGATCAAGAACTATCGAAGATTTCTCATAGATGTTCCCGATGACTTTCAGGCTAATTATTTTCTGGGAATACTGTATCGGCAGGCCGGTCAGGACGATCTGGCCCTCGAGCAATTTTTGAAAGCCGAGTCCATAGAACCCACCCACCAGGAACTGGCCCAGGAACTGGGTTATCTTCTTCTCGATCGAAACGACCTCGAGGGGGCCCAGGAGAGATTACTGCGTTCAAACTTGGATTTGGTCATCAATCTGGCCAACCTGGGAATCATCGCCAAACGGCGGGGAGAGCACATCCGGGCAGAGGATTACTTTCGCAGAGCCCTTCAGCAAGAGCCTGAGAACGCTCTGCTCTGGGCCCAACTGGGTGATGTCCTGGCCCAAACAGAGAGTGGACTGGAAGCCATTGAGGCTTACGAAAAGGCTCTCCACTACGATCCCGAAGACCTGGACACCCTCTACAATCTGGGGACTCTCTATGTCCATGAGGAGCGCTCTGAAGAAGCGCTCGATTTGCTGAGAAGAGCCCTGTCAATCGATCCCCAACACGGTGCTGCTCACTATAATCTGGCCCTGGTGCTGGATGAAAGAAAAGACTTCGATGAGGCCCGGACCCACTACTTGAAGGCTATTGAATACGGTTCGGATAGTGCCTGGGGTCGCTTGCGGCTGACCTTCTTGTGGGCCCGTCAGAACGAACCGGCTGAGGCCTTGAAGCATCTGGAAGTGGCTTTCGAGAGGGAACCTCAGAGGTACGTCCGCCTGATTCTGGATGAACTGCTTAAGATAAACTCCGATCTGGACATTCTGCGCTACAGCCAGGAGTTCAACGATTTGTTAGGGAAATATCGGGAGGGGTTGGAGGAGTGATACCACGAAGGTACGAAAGCACGCTATGAGGACAGGACTTTGTCCAGTTCCTCGATATCTTCAAAATGGGTCATCTCCCTGAATTCTTTATAGCGCAATTCAATTTCCGTGTAGGTCAGTTCCCGAAGTCGATCGAGAGAAAATTTTTCCACGCAGAAGCTGGCCATAACCGACCCAAAGATGGTGGCCTGGCGCATGGCCTGGGTATCCAGACGATCGACACCCGCCAGGTAGCCCATGAATCCTCCGGCGAAGCTGTCTCCCGCCCCAGTGGGGTCAAAAACATCTTCAAGGGGATAGGCCGGCGCACCGAAGATGGAAAGGTCACCCTGGGAGACAGGCACATCCAGATCACTCCCCTGATCCAATCTCTGTTCACCTTTGACTTGAAACATCAAGACCCCGTATTCACCCCGCTTGATCACCAAGATTCGAGGACCCCAGCCCAAAATCTTACGGGCCACCCGAAGCATGTTCACCTCATTGGCCAGCTGCCGAGCTTCGGCGTCATTGATGATCAGAATACCCACGTGCTTCAGAGTCTTGACCAGGGACTGGAAGCGGCCCTCGATCCAGTAGTTCATGGTATCGCAAGCCACCAGTCTAGGATTTTGCACCTGGGAAAGGACTTCCCTTTGAAGAGCTGGATCGATGTTCCCCAGAAAAACATACTCCGAGTCGCGATACTTCCTTGGAATCTTGGGACGAAAGTTGGAAAGAACATTGAGTTCTGTTTCCAGCGTGTGGGCCTCATTCAAGTCATAGCTGTACTCACCCTTCCAGCGAAAAGTTCGCCCCTCCATATATTCCAGACCCTGCAGATCGACATTTCGCGACTCCAGAAATTCGACGTCCTCGCGACGAAAATCTTCACCTACACAGGCCACTAGATTCACCCGGCAAAAGAAGCTGGCCACCACACTGAAGAAGGTCGCCGAGCCCCCCAGGACTTCATCCGCTTTCCCAAAGGGAGTTTTGACCGAGTCGTATGCTACCGATCCCACCGCAAGTATTGACGGCATTTTGATCTCCTCTTTACAGGTATTTCCCGATAACGACTTTGAGCTTTTGCTTGGTCGTTTCAGGAATCACATCCGGCTGGGTGATAATCGCATTCTGCAAGGCATGCTGGCAGGGACAATCAAACTCATCGGACAGGTTCTTGAGAACTTCCTTGATCAAGTTTTGAGCATTCCCGCTGTTCTTCTCCAGATAACCGAGCAGCATCTCAACGGTCACCGGTTCCTCTTCTTCATGCCAACAATCATAGTCGGTGACCATGGCAATAGTGACGTAGCAGATTTCAGCCTCTCGAGCCAATTTGGCTTCCTGCAAATTGGTCATCCCGATCAGATCCATCCCCCAACTCCGGTAAAGTTCCGACTCAGCACGGGTGGAAAAGGCGGGTCCTTCGATACAAACGTAAGATCCACCCCGCTTGATCGGAATATTGATCTTTCCGGCCGCGACTTCCACCTGCTGGGCCAACTGAGAACAGATGGGATCAGCAAAGCTGATGTGGGCAACGATGCCCTCCCCAAAGAAAGTCGAGACGCGCTGGCGGGTGCGGTCCACAAACTGGTCGGGGAGGACAAAATCCATGGGCTTATGTTCCAGCTTCAGGGAACCCACTGCACTGGCAGAAAGAAGCCGCTTCACCCCAAGCAACTTGAACCCATAGATGTTGGCCCGAAAGTTCAGTTCGGTGGGTAAAATCCGATGTCCTCTCCCATGACGGGCCAGAAAAGCCACCCGTTTTCCTTCCAACCGGCCCAGAATAAAGGCATCACTGGGACTGCCGAAAGGGGTATCG
>JAZFTY010000237.1:0-2529 GCA_036446935.1 Acidobacteriota bacterium
CTGGATCATGGTGAAGCTGCCGCCCAGCCCCAGGCCAAAAAGGGCGGTAAAAACAACCAGCCGAGGAACGTTCCGGGTGAGCTCAAACGGGAAGTCGGTGCCGCCCGGCTCAAACAGTGTCAAGCAGCCCAGCAGGAGTACCAAGCTGCTCGCCAGCATCACCCGGTGCTTGGAGAGGGTGTCGCTGAAGTAGCCAAACAGGAATTTCCCCGGCGCCGCAAAGCCAAATATGAGTGAGTACAAAAAGGTGGCACGCTGGGGCAGCAAGCCTGCTTCTCTCTCGAAAAAGATGGTCGCCTGGCTGTTTATGGCGTTAATAGAGAACCACAAACACCCTGACCCGATGGCCAGACACCAAAAAGTGCGGGTGCGGACTGCCTCAGCCAGAGTAAGACCTGTCTCCAGGTGGGCATCACCTTTGTCAGCTGGTCTTGCCGAGCCATCCGGGTACTGTCCTACCTCCCCTGGTGATTCTTTCATCACCAGGAACCCCAGGATAAACGGTATCAGCCAGAAGAGCGCGGCTAGAAGTCCGAAACCCCAACGCCAGCCCCAGTCGGGGTTGGTCACCAGTGGGGAGATGAGTGTCGGCAGCATGAAACCGGCCGCGCTTGAGCTTGCCAGGAGAAGCCCGATAGCAAGGCCCCGCTTGGCCACGTACCACTTGGACAACAGGACGACGTTAATGAGCAAGCCCGCCAGAATCAGCCCCAGGCCCAGACCTGCATGCAGCCAGTACAGCTGGACCAGCGATCCGGCAAAAGGATACAACGAGAAACACACGGCCATGACGATCAGTCCCACCCGAAGAGTGCGGATCACGCCGAAGCGGTCGACCAGGTGACCCACAAAGGGAGCCAGGAGGGCGGCCACTAAGTGAGTGATGGCAACCGTCGTGCTGACCTCCGCTGCAGTGGCCTGGAACTCTTCCATGAGTCGCGGAAAGAGATTGGGGGGAATAAACAGGGCCATGCCATTGGTGAAGAAGTAGATCAGCATCGAGGTGCCGGCCACATAGGTTCCGTAAAAGCGCTTCGCCTTTACCGGCTGATCCGATGGCAAATTTTTGTTTGACAAGATACAATCCTTCCCAGGACTCTACCCCAGTCAGGGGCAGCTCTGGAAGTTAATTTGTTTGAGGAGGGTCATGCCATGGATTTGTATCCCCATGAGATGTTACCGGATGTCGATCATGACGGAAGATCGCTGCAGAACTTTGCCATGTCTTTTCGCGCCCACCTTGCCAGTAAGGTGAGACCGGGTACGCGAGCCGTTTATGAAAAACGGGTGAAGCCGGATTTCCAACAGAAGTTCAATCGAGAACCGGCAAATAAAGGAGAAGTCGGCAAGGAGATGACTCAAGATCCCTACTATCAGTTCTGGAGTGCCATGCAGCGGAAAAGCCAGGAGATGATGTGGGATTGTGTGATCGAGGTGATCGAGCCCCAGATAGAGCGACTCAATGATCGTGCCAAACAGGTGGGTCAGGCCGGCACTGGTGTGAAGGGAAGCCTGGAGCTCAGTCCTGATTTGGAGATTCCTCGTTACCACACGGTGGCGGATATTCACCTGCAACCCGGAGGATTTCACACCGAAGTAGCCGATGATGATGTCACGGCGGGGGCAATCTACGACAACGCCGTAGCCATTTATGCAAACGGGGCCCTGGGTCCTAAAAATGACCTTTTGGGACGAACCCTGGCCCACTATTTAAAGCAGCAGTATCCTGATCGTAAACCGGGAACCATTCTTGATATGGGCTGCGGTATCGGTAATTCCACCGTGGCTTGGGCAGAAGCTTTTCCTGATGCTGAAGTCCATGGCATCGATGTCGGTGCACCGATGTTACGTTATGCCCATGCTCGGGCAGAGTCGATAGGGGTCGCTGCCCATTTCAAGCAGCAAAATGCGGAGGAAACGAGTTACCCTGATGAGAGCTTTGATCTCATCGTGTCCCATATCGTGTTCCATGAAACCTCCGCCAAAGCATTGCCCCGTATCTTGCAGGAGTGCCATAGACTCTTAAAGCCTGGTGGCATGATGTTGCACGTCGATATCCCGGGTGCCGCGGGTGCCTTTGATGCCTTCATGATGGAATGGGAGACAACCAACAACAATGAGAATTTCGCCGGCATGTTTCGAGAAACCGATCTGGCGGCAACGGCCACTCGAATGGGTTTTGCAGAAGGAAAGGCCAGAATGGAAGATATGCCCAGGCTCCTGGAACAGAGGCAGCAAACTTATTCAGATCGTGCCATCAACTGGCCCGTTTTGGTGGGAGAGAAGTAGGTCCCCTATCGGCAAGAACCGCAATGAACATTCATAACCTTATGGATGGATGGAGCATTTCCTATGACAACGACGGTAACAGAAACAACTAAAACTCAGCCCCCCAAAGCCTTGAGAACGGCGAAGGGCAAGAAACCCCAGTATTTCTCCGATCCCGCCATCGATAAGCTCTTGTCCATAGTGATTTCATTGGCCGGAGAGCTATCCGTCACTCGGGACCGCCTGGATGCGGTAGAGCGT
>JAZFTY010000238.1:0-2096 GCA_036446935.1 Acidobacteriota bacterium
GTAGGGCTCATTCAGATGAGCTGCGGCGAAGATCCTGAAGAAAATTTCACCAGGAGCACTCAAAACATTCAAACCGCTGCCTCAAAAGGGGCCCAGATCATCTGTTTGCAGGAACTCTTCTGCTCCCGGTATTTCTGCCAAAAAGAGGATGTCGCCTTCTTCGATCTAGCCGAGCCGATCCCCGGACCCACCACCGACCGCCTCAGCCATCTGGCCCAGGAGCTGCAAGTGGTGATCATCGCCTCAATTTTCGAAAAGCGGGCTCCCGGCCTGTATCACAACAGTGCCGTCACCTTCGATCCTAGCGGCGAACGGGTGGGCAAATATCGGAAAATGCACATACCCGACGATCCCTACTATTACGAAAAGTTTTATTTCACTCCGGGTGACCTTGGTTTTCAGAGTAATTCAACTCCCTATGCTGAACTCGGGGTTCTGGTGTGTTGGGATCAGTGGTTTCCAGAAGCGGCACGGCTGACGGCCTTAAAGGGAGCCCAGATTCTCTTCTATCCAACCGCCATAGGCTGGTTGGAAGGCGAAGTCGAGGAAACCAACCAGGCTCAATATTCGGCCTGGGAGACCATCCAACGGGGACATGCCGTGGCCAATGGGGTCTTTCTGGCCGCCGTCAATCGGGTGGGCCGGGAGGAGAAGCTGACCTTCTGGGGACAGTCCTTTGTCTGTGATCCGTTTGGGCGTGTTTTAGCCAGGGCTTCGGCGGAAGAAGAAGAAGTCCTGGTGGTCGAGTGCAACCTCCGGGAAATCGAAGAGACTCGTCGCAATTGGCCCTTCCTGAGAGATCGTCGAATCGATGCCTACGGGGATCTGAGTGCCTTGTTTCATAAATAACATGAAACAGCCCGTGACTAGGTGTCTCGTTCCAGCTGCCCTCGGCTACTGTATGCCCGCTGAGTGGCATCCTCATGAATCCACCTGGCTGGTATGGCCCAAGAACCCTCTGACCTGGCCGGATCGAGTGGCTGAGGTGCAGGAACTCTACCTGCAGATCATGACCCTCCTGGCCTTTCAGGAACGGGTCGACCTGCTGGTGGACGACCTGGACACGGCGGACGTCGTTGCTGGCAAACTGCGAAAGAGAAACGCAGCTCTCGAGCAAATTGCATTTCATCCCATCAAGACGGCCGACTCCTGGATCCGCGACTATGGTCCGAATTTCCTCCTGCGTCGAACCCAGGGGAAGGCTGAGCTGGCCTTTAACCATTGGAGGTTTAACGCCTGGGGCAACAAATATGAAGATTTGAAAAGAGACGAGGTGATCCCCGCACAGCTTGAACCGCTCCTCAAGGTCCCGCGCTTTGCCCCGGAACTTGTTCTGGAAGGAGGCTCCATCGAGGTCAACGGAGAGGGACTTTGTCTTACAACAGAAGAATGTCTGTTGAGTCCAAGTCGCAATCCCGGCAAGTCGAAATCTGAAGTCGAGCAGTTTTTGAGGGACTATTTAGGAGTGCAGCAGATTGCCTGGCTCCGAGGGGGAATTCCCGGGGATGATACCGATGGACATGTGGATAATTTGGCCCGATTTGTGAACCCCGGCACCATTGTGTGTGCCCTGGAGAACGATCCTTCCGATGAGGGTTACGAAACGCTGCAAGAGAATTACCAACGACTCCAGGCCATACTCGACGGCCATGGGGCGCCACTTGAGGTGATCCGCTTACCGATGCCGGGAAAGCTGCAAACAGCGCAAGGTAGACTGCCTGCCAGCTATACTAATTTCTATATCGCCAACGGAATGGTTCTCTTCCCCACATTTGCTCAGGACAACGACGCCCAGGCAGCGGACATCCTTCAGAAACTATTTCCCACACGAAAGGTCATCGGAATGGACTGTCGATCAGCGGTGTGGGGACTGGGCACTTTGCACTGCCTGACCCAACAACAACCGGCCCTATCCCTCTTTTGACTGACGAATCTTATCGACTTCCTTCTCCATGTCTCGATTGAGCCGCTGTTTGTCCTCTGTCAAGTGCAGCTGGAGCTTTTCCACCTCATCGAATGCCCCAGACTGCAGAGCCTCTTTGACTCTCGATTGTGTGCCGATCTCCGATTCAGCTATCCGGGCCTGGTATTTCTTC
>JAZFTY010000239.1:0-5891 GCA_036446935.1 Acidobacteriota bacterium
AGCGCAAGCGAGATCGTTTCCGGAGCTCTTCAGGATCATGATCGAGCCCTCATAGTGGGTGAAACAAGCTTCGGCAAAGCCTTGGTGCAGACTATTTATCCCCTGGAAGGGAATAGAGGCTTGGCCTTAACGACCGGACAATACTACACGCCGAGTAACCGGCTGATTCAACGCGACTATTCCAATAGTTTCTATGACTATTTCTTTAGCCGGGACGATACCACCACAACTGCAGGTGAGGTCCATCACACCGACAGTGGCCGAGAGGTGTTCGGAGGCGGAGGAATCACGCCGGACGAGCAAGTAAGCCTTGTAAGCTCCAGCAGGCTCGTCAGAACGATCGATCGAGAAAGGTTGTTTGTTGAGTTTGTGAATAAGTTAATGGATGGAGAAATTCGATCCGACCTTCAATTTAACCCTGAAGTGACACCCGAAAATCGAGAGGAACTCATACAGAAGTTGGCCATAACCGATGAAGTCATGGGCCTCTTTAACACATTCCTGAAGGGCAAGGATGTGGATGTCACGGACCAGAGTTTTGAAGAGAGCCGCCAAGTGATTGAAAATGAACTCCAACAGGAACTGTTCCTGAACTTGTTTGGAGATGAAGAGAGATTTAAGGTCAAGCTAGAGGTCGATCCACAGGTGTTGAGGGCGCTCGAACTTCTCCCCGAGGCCACTGCCCTGACCCATAATAATATTGCAAAGCAGTAGACTGAACCTTTGCGTTCCGTTCCGCAACCTGAAATATTTTGCATCAGTATAGGCGAAGCTTAATACAATCTGTGGGCGTTTGTGGGCTGTTACTGGTTTCAGCTTGCAGCTCTGGCCGCAATGTCTCGACGCAAACGGTAGCCGGCAAGGCTGAGCCGTCGCCTCCACCGGTTGTTCAGGCACCCCCTCCGGAACCCCTGCTCCGTGACTCTCCCCTGGAGACGATTGTTGAACAGAGGGACCCCATCGAGCTGTTGCTGGAACAGGCCTGGGACCTCTTTAAGAAAGGGCAAACACTTTTCGAGGGGGGAGAGGTTCAAGAAGCTCGCAGTTACTTCCAGCAGGCCCTGGATACCCTCAAGCACTCGGGATTCGAATTCTTCCTCAATCCTCATCTGGAAAGCGCCTACTATGATTTACTAGGAGGCATCCAGGATTTGGAACTTCAGGCCTGGGTCAATCCTGCCGAGATACAGCCTTTGAGTTTAGTCTCCCCTCACTTCGAGGAACTCGACGACCTGAATCTCTTTGCCATTCAGGTCGATCCTCACTTGAGGGAGTTGGCTGGCCAGGACCTTCTGAACACTCGGTTCGATATTCCGGTGGTTCTCAATGATGATGTCCTCAGATTGCTGAATTTTTATCAGAATCGTGGTCGTGAGATCATGGAACAGGGCTTGAAGCGTTCGGGAAGGTACGTGCCCCTTTTTAGAGAGATCTTTCGAGAAGAGGGAGTGCCACTCGATTTGATCTATATGGCCCATGTGGAAAGCCACTTTAAACCCAATGCCTACTCCCGAGCGAAAGCCAGGGGACTCTGGCAGTTTATGTTGGGAACGGGAAAAATGTACGGTCTCAGACAGGATTGGTGGATCGACGAGCGCTCCGATATTGTCAAATCCACTCATGCAGCTGCCCAACACCTCAGGGACTTGTATGAGCGCTTCGAGAACTGGGATTTGGCGATGGCAGCCTACAATGTGGGTTCCCGCCGAATCGACAGGGTCCACAGGCGCTATGGGAAAACACTTGATTACTGGGCCATGGTTAAAAGGAGAATGCTGCCCCGTGAAACGAGGAGTTTCGTTCCCTCGATTCTGGCCGCAGTCATCATATTTCGAAATCCGGAGAGGTACGGTTTTTGGGTCGAACCGGATCCTCCACTGCAGTTTGAAGCCGTCGATCTTAAGGAGCAGGTTGATCTACGGGTTGTAGCCGAAGAGATCGATGTGCAGGTGGCTGAGCTGTTCGCATTGAACCCCGAATTGAGGCGGGGTATTACCCCATTTCATGATGATGACTACCAACTCAAAGTGCCCTTGGGTAAGGCTGATCTTCTCGTGAAGCGCCTGGCGAACCTTCCCAAGGACCGGAAAGTACAAGTCCGGCATCACAAAGTGAAACGTGGGGAAACTTTGGGTCTGATTGCCCAAAGATACCGCTCCTCGGTTACGGCGATTGCCCAGGTGAATCGAATCCGAAATGTTCACCGGTTGCGGGAAGGTCAAGATCTTCTCGTCCCCTTGGCGGGTGGATATTCGGTAGCCTCGTCAGCCAGGTCGGTGAAACCCACTTCCCAGCAATTACCCGCTACTCACAAAGTGAGACGAGGAGAAACTCTGGGTCTGATCGCCCAAAGATACCGCTCCTCGGTTACGGCGATTGCCCAGGCGAATCAAATTCAAGATGTTCACCGGTTGCGGGAAGGTCAAGATCTTCTCATCCCCTCGGCGGCTGGGAATGCGTCGGCCAGATCGGTGGAACCCACTTCCCAACAATTACCCGCTACTCACGTTGTGAGACGAGGAGACTCACTCTCCAGAATCGCCGTGAGGTACAGGGTATCCATCAGAGATCTACTGCTCTGGAACAATTTGGACGTGGACCAAATTATCCATCCAGGGCAGAGAATTCGCATCCTCGACAACAGCAGGTCGGTTGCTGAGAACTCCCAGAGATCCGGCGCAGACCGGTGAGATTCTGTAGTTTTTCCCTCGGGCGAAAGAATCGTTTTGGATTTGAACTCCAAGAGGGAAGGATTGTGGACCTACTCGAGGCTGGAGGCGAGCTGGCCGCCCGAGGAGAGCTTTCTACCTCACAGGAAGAGCTTCTGGGTACCCCGGATCTCAAGTCCTGGCTTTCACGGGGAGCCGAGTCCATTGAGGCCGCCCGGAGGATAGGTGAGCTGCTCAAGGAGAGCTCAGAGGCGATCTACCCAAGAGAGGATGTCCGGTTTCTAGCCCCGATACCCAATCCCGAGAAGATCATCTGCATAGGATTGAATTACAGGGACCATGCTGAGGAGCAAAGTCTGTCTCTGCCCCAAAACCCCCTTATTTTTGCTAAGTTTTCCAGCAGTCTTATCGGTTGCGACGAAGAGATCGAACTCCCGGCTATCAGTCAAAAAGTGGACCCGGAAGCGGAACTGTGTGTCGTGATGCTCAAGAGCGGTAAGGAACTGTCGCCAGAGAGAGCACGTGAGGCCATCGCGGGTTACACCATCGGGAATGACGTCAGCGCCAGAGATCTGCAATTTTCCGACAAACAATGGGTTCGAGGGAAGTCCTGCGACACCTTCGCCCCCTGCGGTCCTTTTCTGGTCACGGAAGATGAAATCGGGGACCCTCACCAGCTGAATATCGAGCTCAGTGTGAATGGGAAGGTCCAACAGTCCTCCAACACCCAACACCTGATCTTTGATTGCTACACGTTGGTTTCCTACATTTCACAGAGCATCACCTTGAAAACGGGTGATCTCATCTTTACGGGGACACCGGGAGGAGTGGGTGTGTTTCGTAAGCCCCCTGTGTTCCTGAAGGCTGGTGATGTGGTCGAGGTTTCGATCGAGAAGATCGGAACCTTAAGAAATCCGGTCAGTTAAAAAATCCTAAATCCCAAATTCTAAATCATAAACAAATACCAAATTCCAAGCACTAAACCCTAAATCCGGAATCTGAAACCTTCGGGATTAGTTTAGGATTTAGTGCTTGGAATTTGTTTGGAATTTATAATTTATGATTTATGATTTCAGCCGGTCTGGCGGCTGTGATTTGGTGCTTCTTCCGGAGAATCTCGAACAAAGGCATGAAAATCCCTTGTCTGTTGAAAGCCGAGGCGGTCATAGAGTCGGCAAGCTCCTTCATTAGCATCGGACACCGACAAGGTGATGCGTTTCAGTCCGGACTCGCGGGCATCTTTGAAATAGGTCTGTATGAGATAGGAACCGATTCCCTTTCCCTGACAATCATTTCTTACTGAAATTTGGGGGATCATCCCAGTATCCGGACTGATTTTTGAAGTGAGTAGAACCCCGCAAACCTGCTCTTCAGAATCCAAAACGATAGAACTGGTCTGGGGGCTAAAAGTGCCACACCCGGGATGTTTGACCAGGTTGTTCAGGAATCGAATACACCCCTCGCGGGACTGGTAGTCGTGGCAAAGCTTGTAATCGGTGGAACCCTGGTAGCTGTTGCAGATCACGTCAGCTACCGGTAAAAAGAACTTGTTTTCCCACCCGGCGACTCGAAAGTTCGGTTGAATCCGCAAATCCTTTCCCTCCTGCGGCTGATCCAGAGGAAAGAGAAGGAAATGCCGCTTTATCGCTGTAAATTCATGTTTCTCAAACAGAGGAACCAAATCGCAGTTGAATGCAAAGATCTGGCTTTCGATTCTCCGAATCCGATTCCCGTTGCTCAGGGAATGAAGAATCTTGTTGAGAAGCTCGGCATAAGCTGCGGCACTGGCACACTCGGATTGGACGTAAAGATTACCAATGTAGGCGACCGGCTCATTGATCACGTAGTAGGAATAGCCTGAAAGAGCACCTGAATCCGTCTTGATGGCCCAGCCGGACAGAATTCGAGAGGAAATATATTGCTTGATCACGGATACGGCTGGCTGATAGTCCCAGAAAAGCTCATCCTGCCAACACTGGATCTCCTGCTGAAAGACCCTCTCAAGATCCTGTGAGCTGACTTGGGAAAGGGCCACGATGTCCATCGCTTTATTGTACACAACCGCTGACCGCTGTCAGCGGAAATTTCAAATTTCAAATTCCAAATTCCAAATCACAAACGAATTCGGCTTAGAAAAGCCTGTTAGACCACACTCAGGAGCTTGGGAATTGGCTCTTAGAATTTAGAATTTGTTTAGGATTTGGGATTTGTAATTTGAGATTTCAGCCGGTCTGCCGGCTGTCAGTCTGGGGTGCTATCTTGCTGGCACGCCATGAAATTCATCAAGTCCTTGCAAGAGAGCGAGTCTGTTACTTCCTACGGTCAAATTCGCAAAAAGCAGGTCCGCTTGAAGAAAAATGGGGAGCCTTACTTGCGCCTGGTGCTCGGGGACAGTACCGGTCGAATCGAAAGCAAAATGTGGGAGAACATCGAGGAATTTGAAAAGGAGATTCAAGAAGGAGATTTCGTCCAATACCAGGGCGTGGTTCAGACCTACAACGGAAGTAAGCAACTGATTGTCAAGCGAATTCGAAAAGCGCTTCCGGAGGATTCCAGCAACGGCTTTGACATGAAGGATCTGATTCCCTGTACAGACTATGACATTGACGAAATGTGGCAGAAACTTCGCTCCCTGATTCTCGAGCAAACCTCACGGCCCTGTATTGTGACGCTTTTGAACAATATCCTGGATGCGAATGAGGAACAGATCAAGAGTTATCCAGCCGCCATTGAGATCCATCACAGCTACTGGGGTGGCCTTCTGGAACATGTCTTGTCTGTTTTGGAAAGCGCCCTGTTTTTTGCCGACAAATATCCGGACTTGGACAAGGATCTGTTGATAGCAGGCGCCATTTTGCACGATATTGGGAAATTGGAAGAGTTGAGCGGCGCCAGCAGTCCTTCTTACACAACCCGAGGTTACCTGATCGGCCATGTGGTTCTGGGCCGGGACCTGCTGCGCAAAGAGGTCGATCGGATTCCGGGATTTCCCCCCAAGTTGCTAATGCTGCTCGAGCATCTGATCTTGAGCCACCAGGGGAAACTGGAATGGGGTTCTCCCAAACGGCCTAAGCTGCCGGAGGCTCTCATCCTTCACTATATTGATGATCTGGATGCCAAGATGAATCGACTCTCCCGGATTCTCAACGAGGATCCGGGAGAGTCGGACTTCACCGCATACGACCGGTATCTGGAGAGAGTCCTGTTCAAAGGCGATTATGA
>JAZFTY010000240.1:0-2668 GCA_036446935.1 Acidobacteriota bacterium
ACCCGAGATCCCACTTTCTCTCAGTGTTTCTAAGGGTTTCAGCCGAAACCCTGCATCCCGATTCGTGGGAACATTGGGGTATTGTTCGGATTTTGGGTTGCACTAGCAACTGGAAGAAAGTCCATTCTTGGTCTTGATTTAGGGACCTTAGGCGACCCCTCCCTCAAAGTCCTCAGGATCTCCCTTCACTGTCCGATGCGGTAACGAATGGTGACGCTGGCACTTACTGTTAACTGGCCTGGGGAAACTGGAGTCGCGGCTGCTTCTGCTACTGCTAGTGAAGCTGCAAACCTTTGCTGCGGTAGGCGAATGGAAACCGATCCTTCATTGACCTCGATGACCTCAAGGATTTTTACGTCGAGAGCCTCGGAGATTGCCTGTGCTTTCTGAGAAGCTGCCTGGACCGCTTCTTTGAGTGCCTGCTCTCTGGCAGAGAGATCATTACGAAGTGCGAAGTGGACACCTTGTAATTGATTCCCTCCTGCCTTCATTGCCGCGTCAATCACCAACCCCACCAAGGAAAGATTTTCCAAGCGTACAGAGACCATATTTGAAGCCCGGTAGGCAACAACGCGGGGTTCACTGCTGGAACCAGGCCTGCGGGTCGTATAGACCGGGGACAGCCTAAGATCAGAAGTCTGAATGTGCTCTGCCCGAACTCCCAACTGGAGAACAGCGTCGAGAATCTCTTGAGCAACCTCATTAACCTCTTCTTGAGCCTCCTGTGCGGTTTCTCTCTGGCGGGCCACTCCTAACCTGACTGTAGCCTCATCCGGTTCCATGCGAACTTCTCCAAACCCGGTGACGGTCAACACTGAGGCTTCCTTCTCGGTAGCGGACTGTCCCTGGGCTGGTAAGGCCAAGAAAGTGGACACCATCAAAACAAGTGCTGTTCGATTAACCATCAGACCTCCGGCGAGAAGAACACTCAAAGAGCTGCCCCGGACGTGACAAGCTTGCGTGGATCGTGGTTGGGGCAAGTCTCGTCACTATAGCGCATGGTCAGGGGAAAAACATACATTCGATTCGTTGAGCAAAAGAGAGTTCTTCTGGCTTTTATGCCCCGATCCGAAAGGAGCGATTCCAAAAAATAGCGTGCCAATAATAAATCCAAGTACTAATGATTTGATCATCACTTGAGTCCCACAGCCTTTGTCAGGTGGCGTCTACCGCAACTGCAATGGCGTGCAATATTGGCGTCATTCACTGGCCACCAGGACAGCTTGCCAAACGGCCACTCCCGCAAAGGGGGCCAATGAACCCCAGGCTAACCACGATAAGCCACGCTTGACTGCATAGGCACTGGCAAAGAGTGAAAGCAGGAAGACGGGACCGGCAAGTGCAACCCAATTCGCAGCCCCGCTGAGGTAAAGGCTAAGCGGAGCCACCAACAGGGCGGAAACAACCAGCAGGACAGCTCTTTTAAGCCTAATTCCAGCCACTGCTAGCCCCATGGACACAACAACCGCCGGCCATCCGAAAAGCACTGGCCACCACTCAGGCATTCACTCTTCCTCTCCGGTGAATGTTGCCCTCTAGCATAGTGTTTAACCTCAAACTTTCTCAGCCGATTGTACACCGATTCGACTCTGGTCATCTGTTCGCTGCCCGACAGCCCAGAATACTTGTAAGGTGACGGGGAATCCGCTTCAGCAGCACCTGAAGGCGGGGGTCAGGAATTCCCGTTGCCTTTAACCCCCGCAAGGCGTACCATTTAGCAACAGCCATGCACATTAAGGGGGGGCGAAATCATGGCCATTAGCGGCCGGTCAACTCAATTCAGGTTGCCATTCATTCTAGGCTCCGTTGTAATCGTGCTATTCGCATTCTTCCCTCTGCACTCTTCGATAGGTAGGGCGGCAGCTTTAGCTCCATTAGTGATCCCAATGCTCGTGGTAGCATGGTTTTACGGGCTGCGAGGAGCCGTGATTGCCTCCCTGGTTTCCCTACCGGTGTCTATCCTGATGGGCAACTTAGCTGATCAAACATGGGACATCTCGATCTCTTTCATGTGGATTACGGCTACTATCTTTCGTGTAACATTAGCTTGCTCCGTGGGAAGGTTAAGGGACGTCTATCAGAACCTCAGAAACAGTGAGGCAGCGCTGGAGGCCGCAAATGCAGGATTAGAGACCCAAGTAGCCATTCGCATTGAGGCATTCTCCAAGCAACAAGAGGTGATTTCCGAGGCCCAGAGCCTTGCAAAATTCGGCACCATACAAAGGGATCTCCAGACGGGTGAAGGGTGGTGGTCCGATGAGGTTTATACCATCCTCGGCATTGCCCCCCAGAAACGTGCACCCACCCTTGAGGCTTTCCTGGAACATGTCCATCCACACGATGTGGAAAGGCTGAAAGAGACGATGGCCACATCCCGAAAGACTGGGGATCGTGACGGTGAATACCGCGTTGTCCGTTCCAGCGGAGAGGAAGTAACGGTCCACTCGCGGGCAAAGGTGTACTTTGACGAAGAGGAAAACCCTGTTCGTTTGATTGGTACGATCCTGGACATCACAGAGCGCAAGCAGGCAGAAGTGAAGGTCCGGGAAGCCCAGATGGAGTTGCGGGCCTTGAGCAGGCATCTGATCCAGGCACAAGAGACGGAGCGGAGACGCATCGCACTGGACCTCCATGATCGATTGGGTCAGGAACTGGCACTTTTGTCGAT
>JAZFTY010000241.1:0-3686 GCA_036446935.1 Acidobacteriota bacterium
CAAAGTTGCCTCAGGGGAACTCTGGCCAAGCGGCCGGTAGCGGGGGATGGGGCCTCTTTCTGAGGCTCCGGAGGCCTGGAAGGCGATGATGATGCTTTCCGGCGGGCCGGCTCCCAGGGAACCTGAAAAGTCTGGCGGCTCTCCAGCAGGGTCACGCTTGCCGTGACCTCCGAGGCGGGAATCAGACAGGGCCAGTAAGCCAGGACTCCCTGCACCCGGGGGCGTGTCCCCGTGGACACTCCGGGAACGCTGTTGAGCACCAGGGAGGTCGTTTTCTTGGCAAATACCTCAACCTTTTCTCGTCGGGGGTCTCGGACTCCCAATCGAAGAAGGATTTCAGGTGGATCCTCTGGGGGAGGCAGATGAGGGTGGCAGGCGCTGTGACCCACCAGTTCGGTGCTCGTCTCCTCGAATTCCAGCCCCAGACGCTTCCACAGCAAATCGGCCACAAGACGGCATTTCTCAACCGCCTTGGGGCCACTCACAATCAGGGTGCCGTGGGCCTTGTAGCCGGCTCGGTAAGAGAGGGAGACTTTCAGCTGATCGGTACGGGGTTTCCCCCTGACACCCGAAATCCGGACCCGGTCCTTTCCCTGATCTTCCAGGACGATGGTGGAAAAGTCGGCGATGACATCCGGGGTGATGTAACTCGCCGGATCCCCGATTTCGTAAACCAGCTGAGAGGTGACACTTTGGCGATTGACCAACCCTCCGCTACTCTCGTGCTTGGTGATCAAGAAGCTTCCATCGGCAAGGCACTCGGCGATGGGATAGCCCATGTTCAAAAAAGAAGGAACGTCCTGCCAGTCGGTGATATTGCCGCCGCTGGCCTGGGCCCCGCACTCCAGGATGTGGCCCGCTGCCACCGCTGCCGCCAGTTTATCCCAGTCCTGTAAACTCCACCCGAACTCAAAGGCCAGGGGTGCCACCGTGATGCCGGCGTCACTGACACGGCCGGTGATGATGATCTGGGCTCCCGCTTCAAGAGCCTTGATAACGGGCGCAGCGCCCAGATAGGCATTGGCGCCCTGGACCTGCTTACGGATGGTCTTGAGCTCCTGGTCGGTTTCCATGTTCTTGAGAGGGATTCCTTTTTGAAGGAGCGCATCCAGACGATCGGTGAGATCATCCCCTTCAACCACCGCGATCCTGACCTGGATTCCCAAACCGTGTGCGATCTTGGCCAGTTCCTGAGCACAGCCAAGTGGGTTGATGCCCCCCGCATTGGTGATGATGCGGGTCCCGGTTTGGTGGACCAGGGGAAGGCAAGTCCGCATCTGGTCGAGAAAATCGGTGGCATAGCCCAGCTCGGCACGTCGGGAGCGCTGTTTGCGCAGGATGGACATGGTGATCTCGGCCAGAAAATCCAGGGTGACGTAGTCCAGCGGTCCGGAGAGCTGTTGATGCAGGGCGTCCAGGTCGTCCCCCCAGTATCCGCTGGCGTTTCCAATCCGGACTGTCTTTTGCACAGTAGCCATTGTACCTCCTGTCTCCTCTTCTCCTCACTTTTTCCACAAACTTGGCCCAGTTTTCCACAGGTAATGTAAACCTGTGTTGACATAAACGACCAAATGGGTTTACACTCATACTGCGAATCGTTACAAACGGTGACAGGGACATCACCGCTGGTTATGGATTTGCCGTCCCCGCGAAGCGGTCGACGGCACTGGATTACTGGAAGAAAATGCCCACGAAAAAAGCCACCAATAGTGACGCCCCGCCTGAGGAAAAGCTGTTAGCCATTCTCAAAATCTGTCAAAAGATGAATTCGAAGAGGGATCCGGCCCTTTTGCTGGATTTGCTGGCCCGCGAAGCCGCCCGGTTGGTGGAGGCCGATCGGTCCAGCATCTTTTTATTGGATAAGGACAAGCGGGAACTCTGGTCCTGGGTTGCTCTTGAAAGTGAAGAGATTCGGTTCGATGCCCGCCTGGGAATCGCCGGGGCCGTGGCCATGAGCGGTGAAGTGATCAATGTCAAGGATGCCCAGCAGGATTCGCGCTTTTACCTGAATGTGGATCAGGATACGGGCTATAAAACCAAGTCGGTATTGGCGGTTCCCTTGAAAAACTACGAGGGGGAGATCATCGGGACCTTCGAGGTGCTGAATAAGAAGAAGGGCAGCTTCAACAGCGAGGATCAGGACATCCTGCTGGCCTTGGCGTCCAATGCGGCCATTG
Organism: Acidobacteriota bacterium; assembly: GCA_036446935.1. Lineage (GTDB taxonomy): Bacteria > Acidobacteriota > UBA6911 > RPQK01 > JADFOI01 > JADFOI01. Next base: position 2,178 of record JAZFTY010000241.1, read on the forward strand.
CCATCGAAACGGCACAGCTCTTCCAGAACCTGAAGCAGCACCGGGACAAACTGCTGGAGGAGAATACCCAGCTGTGGAGGGAAGTCGAGGGCAAGTTCGCTACCCAGCACATCTTGGGTACCAGTGAAAAGATTCAGAAGGTGGTGAGGCTGCTGGAACAGGTGAGTGACAGCGAAGTCAGTGTCCTCATCGAAGGGGAGAGTGGTACCGGAAAGGAGCTGGTGGCAAAAGCCATTCATCATGGCAGCTCCCGCGCCCGCCGCCCACTGGTCACCGTCAATTGTGCGGCATTGCCGGAGACCCTTCTGGAAAGTGAGCTGTTTGGGATCGAAAAGGGTGTGGCCACAGGAGTCGAACGGCGGATTGGGAAGTTCGAGGTGGCTGATGGCGGCACGCTCTTTCTGGATGAGATTGGAGATCTCAGTCTGGTAGCCCAGGCCAAGATCCTGCGTACCTTACAGGAGAAAGTGGTGGAACGAGTGGGTGGCAGAAAATGGATTCCGGTGGATGTGAGAGTCCTGGCTGCCACCAACAAGGATTTGGAAGCAGAGATCAAGAACAACAACTTTCGCGAAGACCTCTACTATCGCCTCAAGGTGATTCACGTCAAGACGCCTCCGCTTCGTGAGATTCGAGTGGACATTCCCCTTTTGGCCAATCATTTCCTGTCCCTCTACTGCAAGGAGATGGGAAAGGGAGACAAGGAGTTTTCTCCCGGTGCCATGGAGTCCCTGAGCAACTACCAATGGCCGGGAAATGTTCGGGAATTGGAAAACGAGATGAAGAGATTGGTGGTTTCCATTCGCAAGAAGGTGCTTGATCGAGAGCACCTCTCGGATAACATCCGCAAGAGTGTTCGAATCGATCGTAAGGCCAGCCATTCTCTGAAGGAGGTGGTGTCGGAGACCGTTGAGGAGTTGGAAAAGGGAATGATTCTGGACGCTCTGGAGGCCTGCCAGAACAATCAGCTCCGTGCAGCAGCCCGATTGGGACTGAGCCGCCAGGGCTTATTCAAGAAGATCAAAAGATACGGTCTTAGATAAGAATCAAATCCTAAATTACAGCCGACAGACCGGCTAAAATCACAAATTCCAAATCTCAAATTCCAAACAAATTCCAAATTCTAAATTCCAAATCTCAAACGACTGAGATCCTCTACTGACTGTTTCGCAAGATTGTCCCGAAGATACTCACCAATTGCGTAATTACCTCGATCACTCGTCGACGCTCTGCATCCAATTGGGTGGAAGAGCAGGTGTCGATCAGGCGGAGCCAATAACCGCCTTCCTTGGCTTCCTTGAGACAGATCTTGATCCGTAACCGGAAATCCTTTTTACCAAGCGCATTATTGGCTTCGATGTAATTGGCACCCACCGAACCGGAAGCTCTCACTAATTGTCTGATATCTTCACGATTCGATAAGGTCGTCGGAACGGTCTTACTAAGAGCCCTCACTCGTCGCGCGAATTGGAATGTGAGGTCTTCCAAATCAAATTTCTTCTCCTTCTC
>JAZFTY010000242.1:0-2953 GCA_036446935.1 Acidobacteriota bacterium
ACTCGCCAAACCCCCACCTCGGGGGCCACGATCCCGGTGTATGGGTGACTCCCCGAGGCGACGCCACGCTGACCGCTGACGGCGGTCAGCGGAAATTCAAAATACCAAATCCCAAATCCCAAACAACTCACAAATTCTAAATTCTAAGTTCAAAATCTCTGAGAGTGTGGCTTCACGGACTGTTTTACACTGAGTTTGTTTGTTATTTGAAACTTGGAATTTGTGATTTGTTTGGGATTTGGAATTTTGAATTTTGAATTTCCGGCCTCCGGCCGGCAGTTTTGGATTTATGATTTGAGATTTAAAATTTCCGCTGACTGCCGTCAGCGGTCACCGGGGCGTAGCCTCCGGAAGTCCCCCATCCACCGGGATCGTGGCCCCCGTGGTGGGGGTTTGGCGAGTGCAGAAAAAGAGGGCAGCCTTGGCCACGTGTTCCGCTGTAACCTTGGCTTTGAGCAGATTGCGGTTCTGGTAATAGTCTTCCAGTCCCTTTTCATCCAATCCCCGGCTGCGCATGCGATCGGGTCCCACCTCCGCCCACAAACCGGATTTACGCTCTCCTTCCGAGAACACCGCGTCGGGCGAGACCATATTGACTCTGACATCGATCTCCGCCAATTCCAGGCTGGCAATTCGTGCCAGTTGGTGGGCGGCGGCCTTGGTGGCACTGTAGGCCCCGAATTGAGCTCCGGGCGCAAAGACGTTCTTGCTGGAGATGACCACGACATCCCCACCCGTTCCCTGGACCCTAAAATGCTTTCCCGCCGCGGCCAGCATCAGGAGGGTCCCGTCCACGTTCACCCGTTCCACTCTTCGAAAGTCCTCCACATCCATCTCTTCCAACGAAGAAACCAGAGCCACGCCCGCATTCACCAGGACCAGATCCAGGCCTCCCCAGGTTGAGATTATGCTGGCGAAGCCTTCCGCGATCGAGTTGGAATCGGTGACGTCCAGGGGTACCCCCAGGACCCGCTCGCCGAATCGGGATTGCAGTTCCTTTACCAGATCATCCAGCCTCTTGCCGGGCAAATCGGTCACGGCCAGGTGACCGCCCTGCTCCAAAAAGACCCGGCTGAGCCCGGAACCGATGGCCCCTGCAGCCCCTGTCACCACCGCAACCTGCCGGCTCAAAGGAAGCTCACTTCCCTCCAGTTTCTTGTGCTGCAGGGTATGGTACTCCATGGCGAAACACTCGCCTTCGCTCAGGCTTTCATAGTCACCCATCGCTCCGATTCTGGCCTTCACCTCGAGGGTTTGAGCCGTGATGTCGCGACAGACATTGGCGGCAAAGACATCCTTGCCGGAGCAGGCCGCACCCAGACCCGGCATTAAAATGACCCGAGGTGCGGAATCAAAGCGAGTGGAGACGGTTTCCGACTGTGCCCGGTTTCGATCCAGATAATTCTGGTAGGAGGTACGATACTCCTGGATGGCATCGGCTATCTGATCTCGCAACTGGGAGGGCTCATCGTAGGCGGGTGAGTCAATCCACACCGGAAGGGCTTTGGTTCGAATCAGATGATCGGAAGTAAGAGGCGGGCTTAAGGCCAGTTCCCTGCCCCGGTCCGAATCCACGAAATCGAGAGTCGCCTTGCTGATCAAAGGCCTTAAGATCATGCGTCGGTAGGTTTGATCGACTTCGTTGTGCTCAGCCAGCAGCCCCCTCAGAAGAGGGGCTACCTGGACCCACCTTTGCTCGGCCTTCTTCAGCGGGGTGGAGAAGGCCACGCTTAGAGAGTTGGATGCCTGTTGGGCCACATATTCCTCCGCCTTGCTCACCAACTCGATGGTGCTCTGGTAAGACTCCTGTGCCGTATCCCCCCAGGTGAGCAATCCATGTCGCATCCACACTACGGCCCGCTTCCCGGGATGGGCTTCCATCGCTGCTGCCGTGGCCTGGGCCAGCTGGAACCCGGGCTTCACGTAATCCAAAACAATGACATCCTCTCCCAGGGCTTCTTTCACCACCTTGTGGCCGTCCGCTTGATTGGTGAGAGCCAGGATGGCATCGGCATGGGTGTGATCCATGAATTTTTTGGCAATGAAGGCGTGGACCAGAGTTTCAATCGAGGGGGTCGGAGACTCACAATCCAGAAGATGAGTTCGGATCTCCCGGACCATGGCCTGATCGGAAAGCTCCGTCAACTCTCGCAGTCGTTTCAGGTATGCCAGATCCAGGGCCGGATGACCCTGAGGCTCAATCACGGAGAGATCGTACCCGGAAGCCTTCACGAAGACGGATTCGAGGCTTTCTCCCAGAAGGTTGGTGTACTGACTCTTGACCGAGGTGTTGCCCCCGCCATGGAGAACCAGGCTTTTCTCAGCACCCAGTAGCCTGGCCGAGTAGGTGCGGAAGGCCAGATCCTCCCCCCACTGGGCCGCATATCGCGACACAAATTCACCCGCCTTCTTGTCGGACCAGCTGCTTTTCATCGACCGCTTAACTATGGACGTGAGTCCGCAAAGCATCCACCATGAACTCGGCATTCTCAACGGGATTATTGCCGTCAAACACCGCACTACCCGTGACCACGATATCCACGCCTGCAGTGCCCAGCTCGCTGATGTTATCCCGGGTAACGCCACCATCGACACAGACCAGAATGTCCTTCTCTGCTTCTGCGATCATCCCCTTCACTTTTTCGATTCGAGCGAAGGTGGAAGGGATGAAGCTCTGCCCGCCCCAACCCGGATTGATGCCCAAAAGCATGATCAGCTCCACCTCATCGATCAGGGGTTTAAGAACGGCCAAAGGAGTTCCGGGATTGAGTGCAACCCCTCGAACCAGTCCCCGGGCGGGATCGTTGGCGTTGCTCATTGTACCCAGTTTCTGAAACACACGGTGGATGTGGGTCCCCGATTCAACATGGACCGTGATCACATCCGCTCCGCCAGCCACATACTCATCCACCTTCTCCAGCGGGTCCTGGATCATCAAATGAACATCTTTCAG
>JAZFTY010000243.1:0-5730 GCA_036446935.1 Acidobacteriota bacterium
CTCCAAAGTCGCCTTGGAAGGCCTGGTAATTACCGATCCGGAGCAAGGACCAGCCCTGAACCCATTCGGGCACACCCGGAGATTCGGTAGCCTGCCTATAGTACTGGACGGCTTCCTCGGGCTGCTTCTGTTGAGAAGCAATTTGGGCAAGATAGAAGTAAGCATTTCCGTTTTCAGGGTCCTCTCTCAGGAGGTTCTGGAGCTGTTCTCCTGCAGACATATACTCTCTTTTTGAAAGCAAGACCGCTGCCTGATTCAACAGGGAGTTCACCCGGTTTCGCCGATCGATTTCCTCCTGAGTTCTCAGTTGGGACTGAGCCTCTTTTTCCCGTGCGATCCTCAGATCGTTTTCGAGAGCTGCGATGACCTTCTCATCTTCCTCAATCTGCGACTTGTTCATGTCTTTAAAAAGGTCTCCCACAAAAGAGGGAAATGAAATGACCTCGGTTGCTTCGTACCGCTTGAGACCTCGCTGAAAATAGGGAACGAATATGAAGCCTTGACGGAACAGGCTCACCAGCTCCCGGTCCGGATCTTCCGGTAGGTGAATCTTCCATAGGATCGTTTCGATAAGGGATTCTGCTACCAGCAGAAAGAACTTATTTTGATACTGTGCATCCAGTTGCGGTTGCCTGTGGGCCAGCTCCATAAGATCGCTGTGTTTCAGTAATTGAAGTCCGAACTTTTCCACCAGTGGATCGATCAGATAGTGGAGGTAACCATGTTGAAGCTGGCGATGATTGTCGGTCGCATTATCTGTGGGTCCCACTACGATGTAGTAGATCGGTTCCAGACTGCGCGCGTTGACGATGTTCTTGGCATTCAGGAGATCGGGAATGAGGACAATCCGTCGATCCAGTACAGATCTTGGCGGAATGCGAAAATATTCCAGGGTTTGCTCGATCATCCCTCTCAGAACCGGTCGATAGATTTCCAATTCCTCGGCATAGGCTGATTGATAGCGCTCCCACATCGATTGGATACCGGCCTTTTGGTAAAACTCCTGGACAAGACTCTCAAATCCGAGCAGTCGACGGGCGTCGGCGGGGATCTTCTTCTCCTCAAAGATGAGCTTGAACTCAGGGGGGGCAGAGAGCAACAAGGCCAGGGAAACATAGGACACCTGGTTATCGATCCCATCGCTTCCCTGCCGATGCTCCTGGTAGAAGGCTTGCAGCCGCTCGAGAAGACCGGGATCGGTCTGTTGCAGCTCCTGACGGATCTCCTGGCGTAACTCCGACATCTCCTTCCCCGGGGTCTCATAGTCAAAGCCCGCCGCGTTCAGAGCGGCCATGACGGTGAAGACGCGAACGTCAACTGTGAGCTTCATGTTGACGAGGTCCTCCACGGAGTCCCCAGACTGACCCATCAAGACGGACGACGGACCGCTCATCACCCCGCACAGCAAGCTGACCAGAAAGAATGTCTTAGCCCGTACTATGCATAGGTTCTTGTCACGAAGCGAGGAAAGCGCCCGACCTGAGTGCGTTGCGCCACGCGCGAGGGCACCCGTTTGCGGGTCGGGGGTACCCGCGCTTGCGGGTCGCACAGGCGGTGCGCAACGCACGCCGGATGATTTCGGCGTTGCAGTAGAGAATTTATGCATAGTCCGGGCTGCTGTCTTCATCTCAAAAATAAGCGTTTATGTTAACACGAACTGAAGTGATCAAACCCTCTCGGTTCATACCTTTCCCGTTTCTTTCCTCGCTTGAGGTACAGGCCGGGCTCACCGCTGTACAGGTGGCCAATCACCCGGTAAGGTGGAAAATCAGTCCGATACTCTGAGTTCAGCCGATCCAACTGTTTCTCGGATGTTGCGAAGAGCAGAGCGTAATCCTCCCCGCCATTGAGTGCTGCTTCCAGTGGATCGATCTCCCCGATTTTCCGGTCGGGTAAAGGCAACTGGTCTACCTCGATCTCTGCTGCCAATTGACTTTGACGGGCAATCTGAAGCAGGTCGGAACCGAGCCCATCGCTAACGTCAATCATGGCATTGACAACGCGATTCTCGCATAGCCAGGTTCCCACATGAACCAGCGATTGGGGCAACAAATGGGCTATGAGGCACCGATTCCGAAAATCGTCTCCTGCCCAATGGGCCAGTGAATCTTCACTTTCGATTTTCCACAGCTCAGAGAAGTCTTCTCTGCGGAGGATTTCAAGGCCCAGTCGAGAGAGTCCGACTTCACCGATGAGTACCAGGATGTCCCCATCCTGGGCCTCCGACCGCCAAAGTGGACGACCCGTCTGGAATGAACCCCAGGCAGTCACGGCCACGAAAATGCTTGCACTCTGAGACAGATCTCCCCCAATCAGTGGGGCCCCCCATCGCGCTCCTTCCTCCAGGAAGCCCTTCATGAAGGAGTTGAAGTAGCTTTCAGTGAGATCCCCGGGTAAAGCCAAAGCCAGCAGGCAGGCATAAGGTTGGGCACCCACAGCCGCCAGATCACTCAGATTGACCAAGAGAGACTTGCGGCCCAGGAAATAGGGACTGACCCAGCGGCGCCGGAAATGGACGTCCTCCAGCAGCATGTCTGCAGTGACGGCCAGTTTGGAAAGAGAACGCGGATCGAATACGGCACAGTCATCGCCAATATGTTTAATCATCGAAGAGGGAAGGTCCTGAGGGTGATCCCCAATCCATTGGGTCAGGTCCTGTTCACACGGTGTTGTCAAATCCATAAGGGGTACCTATTCGAGAATTTGGTTGATCTCCTTGGTAAACTCCCTGACATCTTCGAATTCCAGATAGACTGAAGCGAACCGCACGTAGGCGACCTTGTCAATCTCCTTCAGACGCCCCATGACATATTCGCCGATTTCCCGTGAGGTAAGTTCGCGCGCGGGGGTTTCCAGGAAACGCTTTTCGACCGCTTCTACCAGTTCCTCCAACTGATGGGCGGCAACGGATCTCTTTTCGCATGCTCTCGACAGGCCTTGAGCGAGCTTGGATCGGTCAAACCTCTCCCGCCCTCCTTCTTTTTTAGCCACCATGTAGGGGATGTCTTCCATTCTTTCGTAGGTGGTAAAGCGATGCCTGCAGCCGAGACACTCGCGGCGCCGGCGAATCACATTCCCCTCCTTCCCTTCACGTGAATCGACCACTCGATCCTTCTGATGATCACAAAATGGGCAGCGCATGACAGATAGATACCATTGGAACTACCCGTGATGCTATAAAATTCAGCTGGAATTGTGAAAAAGTTCTATTCTGTATCGCTTAAGATCGGATGATAAAAAATAGATTGCTCATCGCTTGTGCCTTGAAAAAGGAGTCCACTGCTTTGCAGCGGCGTCTTCAGGTCGATTGTCGCTTTCTAGTAACGGGGTTAGGTGCCCATCGGACCCGGAAGAGCCTGGAAGGCGCTTTTCAATCGGAACCTCCTTCTCTCTTGATCTTTACCGGAACCGCAGGGCAGTTGGATCCTTCCCTGGAATTAGGGCAGGTGGTGTTCCCTCAGGAATGGTGTTTAAAGGATGGCTCTTGTTTCCCAGCCGATGCGGAGTTGACGTCCCTGTTGCGGGAGGGGGGTGGCTGGGAGATTGAAGGTTGCGGGCTCACCGTTTCCACTGCGGTCCTTCGAGCCAAGACGAGACTGGCCCTTTATCGGAAGTTTGGGGCACGAATATGCGATCTGGAAAGTGCCCTTGCCTTACAGGTCGCCACCAAATATGGCGTTCCCTGTTTAGCTCCCAAAATTGTTTCCGACACAGCCCAATCGGGTATCAGTGCCTTTTGGAGGGAGTTTGACAGCAACATGGATCAACTCGCAAAGTACCTGGACAAGCTGGTTGCGTGTCTAGGGTAAGTGTCAGTTGAGATGGCACCTGCTCGCGATAGGACGCAGTCAGAGCCGTGGGCTTGAGCCCACGGGCCCGCAGGCTAAAGCCTGCGGCTCTGTAAAGACCGTGCCCGGTCATTCCGTTCGGGTCAGCCACCGGCTGACCCGAACACACTTTTCAGGTGCAGAAAGTACTCCTGGTTCCCTTTCCGCCCTTCCAGTGCGGAGGCCATTTCCCCGAGAAGGCTGAAGCCTTCACTGGCCGCAAAACCCTTTACCCTGCTAACGACATCCTCCTGGAGCTCTTTGTCGTGAATGACCCCCCCGGCTGGGACCTCGTCTCGACGAGCTTCAAATTGAGGCTTCACCAAAGCGATGATTTCGGCAGAAGGAAATTGTTTGAGACAGGGAAAGATCAGACGCAGAGAAATAAAGGCCAGGTCGACAGTAATCAGATCAACCGGATCCTCGACCATCGCCCGGGTAAGATGCCGAACGTTTATAGAATCGCGGACAACCACCCGAGCATCCTGTTGCAGATCCCAGTGAAGTTGTCCTCGACCCACGTCAAAAGCATAGACTTTTGTAGCCCCTTGTTGGAGCAGGCAGTCCGTAAAACCTCCGGTTGAAGCACCCAGATCAACACAAACCTTTCCCCGGACCTGAAGGGCAAATTGCCGTAAAGCCCCTTCGAGTTTGAAGCCTGCTCGAGAGACATACTGTTGCTCTGCCCCTTTGATACGGAGTTCAGAAGCGGCATCGATCAGCATGCCTGCTTTGTCGACTCTTTGTTCATCAACCAGCACCACTCCACTCAGGATGATTGCGGCTGCGCGCTTGCTATCCTCAGCAAGTCCCCTCTCCACCAGAAGAACATCGAGCCGTTTCTGGGCTTTGTGCGGTCGTGCGGTCATCCCTGTGTCTGTTCTCTGTTCTCTGTTGTCTGTCGGTCTGTGGTCAGCGGTCAGGTGGTCAGATATTTCGCTCAGATTCTTCGCACCGAGATGAATCGAGCCAATTCTGTGAGTGTCTCACCTCGAGAACCCAGAAACTCGATGTCCTGAATGGCCTTTTCCACCAGTTCGATGGCCATTTTGCTGCTGGCCTCGAGACCGTACAGTGCAGGATAGGTGGCGGGCGGTTTGCTCGAATCCTGTGAAGAGTCGAGAATGTCGTCCACTATCTGAAAAGCAAGTCCTATCCTTTGGCCAAAGGTACCGAGCTTCTTACAGGCTTCCTCTGAAGCTCCCGACAGCAAGGCGGCGCAGCAAACTGAAGCCTGGATTAAGGCGCCTGTTTTGGCGGAGTGGATCTGCTCCAGTTGTTCTGCGGAGAAGGGTTTGCCTTTCTTCACCAGGTCCATCACCTGGCCTGCTAACATTCCCTGGGTGGTTCCAATGGCCCGACAAATCTGATCCAGAGTTGCAACCTTGGTCTCCATCTCCGCTGCCTGAGCGGGAAGCTCCGCAATCAGCTGGAAGGCCTGGATCAGGAGGCCATTGCCGGCTAAAAGGGCGATCGCTTCTCCAAACTTCTTGTGTGTGCTCGGTTGACCTCTGCGATAATCATCGTTATCCATGGCAGGGAGGTCATCATGGATGAGCGAGTAGGTGTGGATCATCTCCAGCGCAGCAGCCAGAGAAATCATTTTCTGAAAGTCACCTCCCAAAGCTTCTCCCGTGGTTAGAGCCAGTATGGGCCGAATCCTCTTTCCCCCTGGGAATACGCTGTAACGCATCGCCTGGTGAATGACTTGCGGAGGGGTATCAAGGGGGGGTAAGCAATGATCCAGATGTTCGTTGACGGCCAGCTTTCGCTGGCCCATGTACTGTTGAATGGTCAAGTCGTCTGTCAGGACAGGGGTCGGGTCTCTTCTCAAGCTGAGGGCTCTCCCTCAGGCTGGAAGGCCTTTTCGGTGAGTTCTCCCTTCCCGTCTTTCAACAGGATT
>JAZFTY010000244.1:0-3617 GCA_036446935.1 Acidobacteriota bacterium
CTGAAAAGATAGCCGGCAAACATCAGTCCAACAGCCGAGGCCAAACCATCCAGGCCGATAGCAATCAAACTGCGTTGAAAGAGCAGTGAACGATTCACGCTGATCAGGGTGACCAGTGCCCCCACCATCAAAGAGTTGGTGACGGGCAGGAAGGAGAACCCCAGCGCGATCACTAAATTCACGGTGGCCAACGTCAGCGCCCCCACCCGGGTCTTGGCCGTCCTGAGTAGATAGACGCAGTAGGCGAGATAGCCAACAAGTGTGATCACCCGGAAGGCCACAAAAAAGGGCACGGCCATCTTCAGCCCCCACCAGACCGGTATGGCGAAGACAGCAACCACAAAGGCAAAACTGATCCCCGCCAGAACGCTGGGCCGCTTCATGAGGCACCTCCTTTGTCGGAGCTGTCACGGATTCGCATCCACTCCAACTCGATCTCTTCCTCACTCACCCGCATTCCGCCGGGATAGCTTCGAGCACCGCCCTGCTCTGGGGAAGAGAGGATAGACTCGGCAACGCAGAAGGCTGAGTCCTCCGTTGCCGCCGGCACAAACAGCTTGGTCTTCTCCACGATCGACTCGAGTTGACCCTGCTGAAGATCAATCTCCTGCTTGTGCTGCGCATAGACCTTGTCCCCGGCGGAGATGCGCTGCCGTACCACAACCAGATGCTTGTCCAAGGAGAGCTTGCGCCCCACTGTCTTGTGGGCCAGTTCTTCGGAGCCTTCCTTCAGGCAAAGCTTCACATCTTCCTGAACCTTTGCCAGCTGCTCGGTCGAGTAGGCTTCGCTGGCCTTGAGCGAGGCCAGGTGCCTCTGCTCTCTGGCCAGCCGGGCTCTTTTTAAGTCAAGAGCCTCCTGCATCTCTCGAATCGCCTGCTTGAGAATCGCTTCCGGCTCTTCGATGATGTCCAAAACGGCGTGGACATCGGCATGAAATAGACGTCTGATACGATTTGCAATAGCCATAGTATGTGACCTCCTAGTTGGTGTTCTTGTTGGTTTCTCTTTGAAGCTCCTGACTCTCACCCAGGAAGGATTTGGCAGCACGGTTCTGCTTCCTCTTCTGGTCTGGACCCTGGAAGGCGTCATCGACTCGGGCTTCCAGTTCGTCCAGCTGGCGATCCGCATCCTTCTTTAAACCGGGCACGGCCTGATCCGCTTCCTTGAGACGGTCTCTGTAGTTGTCCATCAGCTCCTTGGCTTTTTCCTGATCTCCACTGCGGACATAGTCACCCACTTCTCGCATGATCGATCCCAGGTTGTTCTTGATCCAGGCCGTGCGATAGAGATCCTTGTCGATGGAAGCAACCGCTTCCTGTTTTCGCTCGGGGGCTACACAGGCGATGATCAATCCTGAGGATTTGACCTCTTGCTGGTAGGAACGGCCGTCGACCCGATAGCTCAGATCGATGTTCTCCAGCGCATACTCCGCGGGCACGTGGTTGGCGACCCTGAGCGTAGCCATGAAGCTCTTGCGACTGTCTTGGAAAAGCTGACCGGTGCGTATAACCGCCGTTCTACCTTCCAGAACAAAGGGATAACCGGCGGCGTCCACCAGCTCCACTCCGTGAGGCAGACGGATTCGCATCTCGGAACCATCAGCGTAAACGTCGCGAGAATCATCCAATTCTTTGGCCAGGATGGTTCCCAGCGATTCCAGATTCTCGAGATAGCTGAAGCGGCCCATGCCGTGATCGGCCAGGGAAGCCATGAGGTTCTCGTTAAATCCCAATCCCATGCCCACGGTGGAAAGAATGCTGCCGTTATCGGCAATCCGCCGGGCCATGGCGGCGAGCTCGACCGGGTGGACGACACCCACATTGGCGTGACCATCAGAGAGAAGGATGACCCGTCGCCGCCGCTCCGATACACGGGCGGATGCGGACATGTCTTCGGCACGCAGAAGGGCTTCGCCCAGATTGGTCGACTCCCCGGGATGCAGGCTGTTGACGATATTTCTGAATCGCCGGATGTTGGTCTCACTGGCCTGAATCAGTCGCGATTGGACATGGGCTCCGGTATCAAATGTGATCAACGCGATGCGATCACTCGGCGTCAGCCGGTCCAAAAGCGAGTGGACTGCTTGGGTGGCAAAGGCCCACTTGTTGTCCTCTGCCATGGAACCGCTGCGATCCAGAACAATGATGGTGTCCGTAGCCATCTTCAGAATGTCCCGCCGGAAGATCTTGGGGGTCACCACGGACAGGTTCAGGTAAACCGTACCGTCACTTCCCTGCACGATCATCGGATTGGACAGGGAAGCCTGGAACTCCACACCGGTTTTGGGATGGACAGACGGGGGAGACTCGATGACTCCCACGTTACCGAATCGGGTGAAAGCTCCCGCTTCAACCTGAACCCAGATCACTGTGGCCAGGATGCCCAGCAGTACGGTCAGGATTCCTCCCTTGCGAGATTTCCCAAAGGATCTGATTCTTTCTAATGCACTCATGTTTTTCTCCTTTCAGTTGATGCGGTTTTAGTGGCGCGTTAACGTCACCGTTTCTACTACCCATGTTGACGATCCTCACCGAAAATAAGTAGACAAGTGTTGGTAAAAAGACGGTCTCCAACTTTTACAAACTGTTTACACACAACCCGTTACAAAGGCCGTAAAATAGAAGAAATGAAACCCGTTAAACCGAGACTGCTGATTATCGAAGATGAAGAATCGATCCTTCAGGGATTGACCGATGTCTTTCTCTATAACGGGTACGAAGTGGAGAGCGCTGCGGAAGGCCATTCAGGTCTGGAGATGGCTCTGAGTGGTGACTATCACCTGATTATTCTGGATCTCATGCTCCCCGGTCTGGATGGGTTGAGCATCTGTGACAAGATCCGCGAGGTGGACCGAAACCTGCCCATCATCATGCTCACGGCAAAGACCTCGGAAGAGGACATCATCCAGGGTCTGAAGCTGGGGGCAGACGACTACATTCCAAAACCTTTCTCGGTAGGACAACTTCTGGCTCGAGTGGAGGCGGTCTTGCGCCGATCGGGCAAGCTCCATCGAGACATGAAGGCTTTTCATCTGGGGGATCTGCTGATTGACCCGAACCGTTTGACGGGCGCCAGAGACGGGGAAGAGATTCCCTTTACCCGCCGCGAGCTGGAAATCCTCCTTTACCTCAGCAGTCATAAAGTCCGTCCCGTCTCCCGGCAGGAACTGCTGCGGGAGGTATGGGGTTACGCCAATGTCGATTTTGTGGAGACCCGAACCGTCGACATTCATATCGCCAAGCTGCGGCGTAAAATCGAGAAGGATTCTGCTCAACCCGCGTTGCTGATTACGGTGCGCGGCGAAGGCTACCAGCTCAAGGGGGCAGAATGAAGAGACTGCGTTTGTATTTCGCGCTATTCTTCATCCTGCTGGCGGTTCCCATCGTCATCCTGCTCAGTCACACCTATAGCAACCTGGAACAGGAGTCCTTCTTCTTGTATCGCCGGACCGCCGAGAGCCTGATGGCCACGGTTTACCAACGGCTTCAGGAAAACCTCCAGGTTGAGGAACAGCGGCCCTATACCCACTACCGCTATATTCACGTGGCTGACCGAGCGGTTCCCCAACAGGAAGGGTTGAACCTGTCCCCCCTGGCCGACTTTCCGGTGCAATCAC
>JAZFTY010000245.1:0-2454 GCA_036446935.1 Acidobacteriota bacterium
AGCGCCACAGCCATAATCGATGATTCTTTTCGGGGGGTGTCCGAAGAACGAGCTCATGTGCTCGGCGATTTTCCGGTAGGCGTAGCCATGGGTCCGGTTTTTACTTTGATTGAGCCACCACTTACCCAGGGTTTTATTGTAAGTCTTGGGGCCGGTATCCAGCTCCTGGTCAAAGTCGATTTTTCTGTAGTCCACGGGCTAGACTAGCGTCTGCGTCTGAAGCGCCCGTTAGCCAGTTGATCCACCGGAAAAGGGACGCTCCTTTTCTCCACAATCTCTCGGGAGTCAAGAACTTCGAAGACGCGTATCCCCTTGGCATAGATGGGGGTCCTTCCTTCGGCACCTCCATAGCGTGGAGGTTTCTCAGCGGGGCCTCCCGGCGTCCCCACTACAATTCGACCGAGCAGTCCAGCTCCTTCATGATACTTACTGTAGTAATCGTAGGTTCCTGCTACCTTAAAGGTCCATCGAAAGGTCTGCAGGGTGGCTAACATCCCCGAGTCGAAAGGCTCTGCTCCCTCGGGGATGCGCAGTTCATGGTTGTCATTGTCCGGGTGAAAAGCAGTCACGGTGGGTGTCCAGCGCAGGGCTGTCCACTGCACGGTTTCTCCCGGCTGGATGTATAGCCCCACCGGATCGTAATACCAAAGTCCTCGATCATAGCTCAGAACAATGCGAACTTCGGCATCGGGTTTCTGGGCCCAAGCCTGGCTGACACCTCCCAGACAGACTCCAGCGGTGGTGGTTAGAAAATTCCTTCGATTGATTTTGTCTCGTACCGTCTTCATCATTTAACGACCCTCGATACTGAATGCATAAAGTGCATAGGGCGGCGATCTCTGGACGCCACAGGATGTATAAAGCGTTCCATTAGAGATGGTGATTCCCCCTCTCCGGGGGGCAGGAAGCTGATAGGTCCACAGGGGTTCTCCCGTTTCCACATGAAGGGCCTGCAGAGAACCGTCGTTGAAGCCCTGGTAGAAAAGGTTATTGGCCACTGCCGTTGCGCCCTGGATCCTGGACGCATTGGGCGTCCACCACAGAACTTCTCCGGTGTAAGCATGGAGTGCAACGGTGGCGGACTCAGCGATGCGACGGTGGTTAGCTGAGGAAGTGGAAACCATATAGATTTTATCGTGGCCGTAGGCAGTACTGTTCAGCACGGGGCCCCCGTTGGTGACGCCAGCCGTCCACAGGTGCTCCCCCGTATAGCGATCAAAGGTGTGAAATCCGGTCTTGCTGCCGGCACCCACACAACTGCGGCGACTTCCACTTCGCGTGGGATGAGTGGCTTCAAACAGCATAGGGTGGCAACTGTAATCCAGATCAAAGGGATCATTAGCCCTGAGCTGGTCATACCATAGTAACTCGCCTGATTCCATGTCGTTGGCGATCATGCTCTCGCTAAAGAGCATCGGCCCTGCCACGTGTCCCTTGAGGCTGCCCGTGGCGTTGTAGACAACGCCGTATTCTACATCTATGGCAGCTGCGGACCAGATCGAGCCACCGGCCAGGGCCTTGGGATCGGGAACGGTATCAAAGCTCCACCGAATGGCACCCGTTCCGGCATCCAGACAGACGGCCTGGCCATCACCCGCTGAGGTCGAGAGTCCCACAAAAACCTTCCCGTCATAGTAGATGGGATCTGAGTTGACTCGAGTCCGGGTAATGCCTGATTGAGGATCGATGAGGCTATGCCAAATTTCTCTGCCTGTCTCCGCATTCAAGCAGTGAACCCGGCCCGTCCCGGCTCCCAAGAAGATTTTTCCGTCCCCATAGGCCACTCCGCCCCGCATTTCACCCAGAGGGTCAATGTTGATATCGGGCCGCGTTTCTCCAGGCGGATTGGCCTGAATACCTTCCCAGGCATTGAATTTCCACTTCAGAGCTCCCGAGCCAGTCTCCAGGGCATAGACATGCCCATCCCAGGCGGAAAAGTAGAGGGTGTCGCCCACCACCACAGGGGTGGCCTGGTTGAAGTTTTCAGCTCCCTCGAACGTCCACTTCACCTTCAGACGTCCCACATTGGAAGGACCAATGATCGTCTCGTGCACATTGGACCGGGTGCCGCGCAGATCACAGCCCGTCAAAGGCCAGTCTCCTGGCTGGGCCCCTGTCGGAAGATCCTGGCGTTGTGGAGGAAGTGCAGCCCGCGCCGAACCTTTACTGGCCAGGACTCCTCCAGCTGCGTAAAGAGCTAAGAAAAACTTCCGGCGATCCAGCGTCGGTAACAATCTGTCCTTGCGCTCCATATACCCTCCTCCGCTGGATCAAAACACGCCTAACGAATTTTTGTCAATGGTATTCTTGGGGCGAGACACTAGGAGAAGCGGCGAACGGTCTCACGCGCCAGGGCTGAGAGTAGATCCCCGATGAGCACCAAAGCCGCTCCCAAGAGCACCAGGAAGAACATTTCATCGTAATGATTGCGGGCTCGGGAGTCTTGAATCCAGT
>JAZFTY010000246.1:0-4949 GCA_036446935.1 Acidobacteriota bacterium
CTGGTTCTCCCCAACATTGGACATGTTGGTATTGGGATCCCCGATGGTGGTAATTCCATTGGGGAGTACCACCTCGAAGGCGTTCTGGATGGTTTCGACCAGAGTCTCGACGCTGTGTCGGACCAGAACGGTGTGGGCAATCGAAGCCGCAGCTCGACCCAGAAACACCCCGGTCGGCTCTCCCGAGGCATCCTTGACGATTTCCCCCAACAGCCCCTGAGTGGAGGGTTGTGGGGTACGGCGTGTAATCCCCGCCTTTTTCAAGGCCAGGCTGTTGGCGGAGGCGTTGGCACCATTTCCAGCGTACTCCAGAAAAACAGGGTGTTGAGGCGAAATGGGATCCAGATCCTTCCGATTGGGGTAGCGCCCCTCCTCGAGACGGCTGGGAGAGCTCGGTCCCAGGAAGAACCAGACCAGCTCCCCAGGCGGGGTCTGCTCAACTTTCTCCTGGACCACGGCCAGGATTTCACCGATGGAGCTGGCCTGCCGATACTTCGTTGAGAGTTCGTCGACCACAAAACCCAGGGTATGGGCAAAGTGTAAATGGGGATCATTAAAGCCGGGTAAAACCGTCCTCCCTTCCAGATCCACCATTTCGGTACGATCTCCGGCCAGGCTTCGGATCTGGGAATTACTCCCCACGGCAACAAACCGTCCATCTTTGATGGCTACGGCCTCGGCAATGGAAAAGTCCTCATCAACGGTCACGATCTTGCCGTTGAAGAGCACCGTATCGGGATGCAGGACACCCAGATCAGCCCCGCAACCCGCCAGTACTCCCAGCAGTGCAAATCCTAACAACCCTCGGAGGCAACTCCTGCTTTTTCTATTCATAGATTGGCCCTCAATAAAAATGTGCTTCTCATCATCGTTGACCTATGCTCAGCGCCACGGGAAAGGGCGCCGCAGCAGATCCATGGGATAGGGGATCTTTTCTTTCTGGACAATCTCATCCGATTTCAAATAGTCAAAAAGGCGCCGGGCATCGTGGTACATGACCATCCGACCATTGCGATTTCCGTATCCTGGAGGTCGCTCGCCCGGCCCTCCTGGTTCGCCCACGATGATCCTGCCCACCATTCCCAGATATTCATAGTTTCGGGAGTAGTAATCGTAGGTTCCCTCAACCTCAAAGGTCCACTTGAAAGTTCCACCCGAGCCCATGGTCTCGGAATCGAAGGGCTTGGCCCCCTCGGGAATGCGTAACTCGTGATTGTCGATGGAGGGATGGTAGGCGGTCACACCCCGTCTACCTGCACCCACAAACTCAACCGTCTGCCCCACCTCGACATGGAGACCGGCCGGGTTGTAGTAGTAGATCCCGCCGTTGTAGCTGAAAAGAGCCAGGACTCTGGGCGTATTGGAGTCGGTTTCCGAGTCTTGAGGTGGGAGTCCTCCCTGACTGAAAGCACCCAGGCCAGCCACGCTGGTTCCCGCCAGGATGAAAAAATCTCGGCGGTCGATCTTGGAAGACATCGTACTCCTTTCAAAGGGACTTCAGGTCGGTTTAAAGATAGGTCGACTGGATTCTAGATGGTCATAGGACAACTATCAAGTGTGGGAGAGAGTTTGGGGACAGTCCCCGAACTCTGGGAGAATTCTTGGGACAGTCCCCAAACTCCCCCTACAAAGAAAATGGAGGGCTTGGGTACCCAAGCCCTCCATCGGAACCGAGAGAAGAAAGTTGCCAGCTCGAGAGCGGCTTCCTTCTAGAAGCTAAGTTTCAGACCGAATTGAATCTGGCGAGAGGTGGTGTCGGTCGTGGAGATTCTCCCAAAATTCGAATCCGGTCCACTGCTCCTGAAGGCCTGCCGCGAGGGCAAACCAAAATTGGCCCGGTTGAAGATATTGAAAAACTCGGCTCGGAACTGGAGACTTGCCCGCTCGCCCATATTGGTGGTCTTGACCAGCGAGATATCAAACTGAGCCACGCCTGGATAGCTTCCAGCGTTGTTGGGTACGGTGCCAAAAAACCCAGCCTCATTCTGCTTCAAAGCACTGGCGTCATAGATGCCGGTGTCCGGATCCCAGTCGTCCAGTTGCCCGAAGACTCTGCCGGGAATAACGTCAGGACGATCGGTGTTTCCGTCGGCACCTGTAAACCCGCCGCTTCGAGAGGGCTGAAAGCCAAAAGAGCGCCCCATGTTGACCAGCTCGGGGTGACCATCTGCGAAGGAAACAATTCCTCCCACCTGCCAGCCGAACAAAAAGCCGCGGGCAACCCCGTCCAGACCCGCCCCGAAAGGCAAGTCATAGGTGTAATTCATGGCCAGAATGTTTCCGACGTTAAACGAAGACAGCCCTTTGTCTCTGCCGGCATTGGTTGGATCCATGGTGGTGGTGAGCCCGCCGCTGCTCCCTCCGTTTTGCCCCGCCGACATGCTCAGATGTTTGGAGAAGGTGTAGGCGACCTGAAACTGGAGCCCATCGGTAAAACGGCGCCGAACCGTTAGCTGAAATGCATGGTAAGAGGAATCAGTGTCAAACGACTTCATCGCCATCTGGTTGATCAATTGGTTGGGCTTTGAATTGCTCTCTCCGGGGGCAAAGGGCGGGAAATACTTGGTTCCATCCGGTGCCGACGATTCGTCAAAGCTGGTGTTCGGGTCATCGGGACAGGGGCAAAGCATAGACGCATTCATGTTGAGCAGTTGGATCCGGGTCAAGTGGGTTCCCTTGCTGCCCACATAGCCAACCTCCACGCTGGTGCTGTTGGAAATTTCCTGCTGAATGCTCAGGTTCCACTGGGCCAGGTAGGCGTTGGTGAAGTCCTGCTGAATGGGCGGTTCTTCAGTTTGCGTCAACAAAGCAGTCTGATCAAATTCCTCAAACCCGCGAGGAAAAGGAGCAGGGTTGACATTGATCCGCGACAAGAAGGGTCGGCCCGACCAGCCGGACGAGAAGATAATTTTAGGGGTGAACAGGTCAAAGAACATTCCGCCCCCTACACGAACCGCGGTTTTCCCATCCCCAAAGACGTCCCAGGCTATTCCCAGTCGAGGGCCGAAGTTCTTAAAGGAAGGGTTCTCGTAGTACTTATCCACCTGCTCGGTCGTCGAGGTGGGTGAATACGGGTTGATAGCGTTGCTCAGCTTGCCGTTGACCTCATCCAGTACGGTGGCGATCTCGTAGCGCAACCCCAGGTTGAGTGTGAGGTTGGGCCGGAACTGAAAGTCATCCTGAATGTAGGTGCCAACGATCCATTGACGATATCCCCGGAAGGCGTCTGAGCCCGGCAGCTGGGTCTCCAATCGACCGTCGTTGCCCAGGAGAAGATCGTCTATGCCCCCTAAAGTAAAAGCTCCCACCCGGCGAACGCCATTGATGCCGTTGGCCTGCAGGCGGCGAAGGTTGACCCCGGTTTTAATGGAATGGCGTCCCGAGGTATAGGAGAGATCACCGCTGTACTCAAAGGAATTCAGGATGCGATCCAGGTCCGATGCCCCGGAGCCCCCGATATTGCTGGTTCGACCTAAATCGTTGACCAAGAGACTGCCTGTGGGGAGCCCGGCGACGAAACTCAGGGCAGGATCGAAGTTTTCTATTCCGGGTCCAGACTGAACTTGTCCGGTTTCAGCACGATTGTAGCCCACTCGAGCCACCAGGAGCATGGTGGGAGAAAATATGTGGGTCTCTTGAATAGTGATGGTCTGTCGCTTGACCCTGTTGGTGCGTCCAAAGTCAGGGTTCATATTGAAACCGACATTGTCGGAAAGATCCCACAGATAACGGCCGAACAGGGAGTCGCTGTCCGAGAAAGTGTGGTCGAGCTTGAAGGTAAACTGGTCCTGATTGGTGGGCTCTGCGATGGCCCGAGAGAATAGCTGCCTTCCATCTTCAATGCCCCCTGAGGTGAGTTTCCTCCCATTTCCATCCGGGTAGAGGTCAAGGAAGGGAATCGACTCCGGGTTAATGGGTGTAGCCTTGACGCACTTGCCCGTGGCCAGGTCCTCCGGAAAGTCGGCGTTGCAGGATCCTCCCAGGGCTCCTTTGGGGAGAATACCCATCTTCGCCTCGTTCGTCGGCACCGTAAATTCTGTAGAAGTGGCCAAGCTTTGGCGAAGACCCTCATAGCTGCCAAAAAAGAAGCTCCTGTCTGTCACAATCGGTCCGCCGATGGTGAATCCGAACTGGTTTTTCACAAAGTTGGGCGGTTTGCTTCTCTCCAGGGGATTGGTCGAGTCGCGGTCAAAGAAATTGCGAGCGTCCAGGGCGCTGTTGCGATGAAATTCAAAAACGTTTCCGTGAATCTGATTGGTTCCCGATTTGGAGACGGTGGTGATGACGGCGCCCCCGGCCTGACCGTACTCGGCGCTGAAATTGTGGGTGAGCACCTTGAACTCCTTGATGGCTTCTATGCCCAGGCTGTCCCCGGTGACCCCTCCCGGCGTCATGTTAAAGAAGTCATTGGTATTGGTTCCGTCCTGGATAAAGAGGTTCTGGTCAGTTCGCGCTCCGTTGATGGAAAGCTGTGTCCCGGAGCCCCGATGCACATTGTACTCGCGGGTAAGGCGGGACTTGAACACTCCCGCTTGAAGGGTGGCCAGCTGCACATAGTCACGGCCGTTGAGCGGCAAGTCTCTGATTTGCTGTTCGTCGACCAGACCCCCGACGGAGGTGGTTGTGGTCTCCACCAGCGCGGCGTCCGCGGTCACGGTGACTCTCTCACTGATATTCCCCGGGCTAAGGACGGCATCCAGGACCCTTTGCGAGCCCACCGTTATGAAGATTCCATCCTGAACCAGGGTCTGAAATCCCACCAGCTCGGCCGCCACCTGGTAGGTCCCTACTGACAAGCTGGAGGCCCGATAGCGGCCTTCATCGCCGGTTATGGTGGTTCGGACCTGGCCCGTCTCCACCTGGGTCAAGGTTACGGTGACCCCGGGCAGCACGCCGCCCGTGAGGTCAGTGACGGTACCTGATAAGGTACCCGTGTTCACCTGCCCGTA
>JAZFTY010000247.1:0-5005 GCA_036446935.1 Acidobacteriota bacterium
GATGCGAAAACGGAACAGGGCTAAGCCTATTCGGTTTAGCCTTCAGTCCCTACGTCGTGGTGTGGGAGCGGGTCTCCCAGGCAATCGAGCCCCGTATCTCGCTTTCGGCATCCGAAAACACCTCTTCCCCTCCGTTTTCTAAGAGTTTGATCCCGTAGCCCGGACTATGCATAATCCGGGCTAGACACTTTTCTGACGGCATGACGCCGAGGGCCGTTATCCTGTAAACTTAAGGTAAATTGAGGGTTGTGGGCGCGTCTCCGTGCGTCCGACAGAAGGCCACGAAAATGGCCGAAGTTGCAGCCGTCAACCCCTTAGATCGGGAAGTTGATTTCAGCTAGTTTTTAGATAAAATAGTATAAAAAGGGCTTGAGTGCTCTTGGGGTTGGAGTCTAAAGGTGACATTTATAATCACAGAACCTTGTATCGGTGTGAAGGACAGCGGCTGCGTGGATTCCTGTCCTGTCGACTGTATCCATCCGCGCACCGATGAAGAGAAGTTTGACAGTGAGAAGATGCTTTATATTGATCCGGAAGAGTGTATCGATTGTGGGGCCTGTGTTCCGGAATGTCCCGTGGAGGCCATTTTCCCCGAAGCAGAAGTGCCTGAGCAGTGGCAAGAGTACATTGATATCAATTACCAGTGGTACTCGAGAAAGCGGGAATCGGAGTAACCGGTCGTACTACACTTACTGCCCAAGTCTTTTGCTGGGAACTAATTGACTCAAACAGCGTCTTGACTTGCAGACACCTATGACGGTAAGAGCTGAGAAAGCGTGAAAGGAAAACTCTGGTCTATGAATGATGAGCACCGGGAGACTGATTTGAAGGCTGAAGGACTCGAGCAGGTCGATGATCTGGTCCGGGTCTATTTGAGGAAGATGGGTGCTGTGCCTCTTTTGAGTCGAGCGGGAGAGGTCGAGATTGCCAAAAGAATTGAAAAGGGTCGCAAGAGCGCCCTGAACGCATTGTCGCGTTCGCCGGTGGTTGTCGGGCAGATTGCGAAGTATGGCGGGGAACTCCGGAACGGTGATTTGAACATCAGGAACCTGGTGGAATGTGGAAAAGACGAGGTCAAGGAAGAGCTCCTTGAAAAGCGGCTCAGGTGGGTTCTGAGGCGTATCGATGAAATCGTCACTCTGGAAGTCGAGTCGGAAAAGATCAGAAGGCGACTGCGCCGCTGTAAGAAGAGCAGTAAGACATACAAAAGGTTGCGCTGGCAATCGGCCCGCATTCGCATTTCCATTGCTCTCCTGATTCGCGATCTGAAGCTGACCTCCCCGATTCGCCAGGAACTTGTCGAGGTGCTCAAGACCACGGTCGGGCACATCGTCGCACTGGAGAGGGAAGCGAAGGGACTTCAGGAGCTGCAGGAATCTCCGCTGAAAGAGGATGAGGCCAAAAAGGTGAGATCGCGCCAACGAGGGATTGGCCGGGAGATGAAGGAAATTGAGGAAGAGGTCTTGGACTCACCCGCCGGACTCAAACGAACCTTGGCCCTCATTCAGGAGGGAGAACTGGAAGGTGAGATCGCGAAAAAAGAATTGGTCGAGGCCAATCTGCGATTGGTCGTCTCCATTGCCAAGAAATACCTCAAAAGAGGACTTCAGTTCCTGGATCTGATCCAGGAGGGAAATATCGGCTTGATGAAAGCCGTCGACAAGTTTGAATATCAAAGAGGTTACAAGTTCTCTACCTATGCTACCTGGTGGATTCGCCAGAACATCACCCGAGCCGTTGCCGACCAAGCCAGGACGATTCGAATTCCGGTGCATATGATTGAAAGGATCAACAAGATGATCCAGACCTCACGGGCTTTGCTTCAGGAATGTGGTCGAGAGCCCACCTCCGCAGAGGTTGCCCTTAAAATGAACAGTTCCGAGACTCAGGTCAGGGAGATGCTTGAACTTACCCGGAAGACCATCTCCTTGGCGACTCCCATTGGCGAAGACGAAGACAGTCACCTGGGTGATGTCATCGAAGATCCGACGGCGGTTTCCCCAGCCGAGATTTTGATCGATATCAGTATGAAAGACCAGACGGCGGCCCTCTTGGGCACCCTGACCCCTCGTGAGGAACAGATCATTCGGATGCGGTTTGGCATTGGCGATGGGTCGGAAGAGACACTGGAGTCGGTTGGGCAGAGGTTCTCCGTGACTCGAGAGCGGATTCGCCAGATTGAAGCCAAGGCACTGCGCAAATTGCGATATCGGGAAGACCGCGGAGAGCCGGGAAATAAAGGGTTAGGTTCGACTCCGGTAGATCCTCCAGTGCTACCCACAGAAGGTTTGTGAAGGGGTTGAAGTTCTTTTCCTGAATGTCCACAAATCCGTCCCTCAACGATTGTCACTGTCATTTTTTCTCCCCTACTTTCTTTGAGAGGCTGGCCAGAGAGAAAGGCCTTCAGGACGCTCAGAATGCTGTCGAGGAGCTGACCCAGTCGTTGGGTTGGGAGGCCCCACGAACTCCCAAAGCGTTGGCTCAACGGTGGGTCCGGGAACTGGACTCGAACCAGGTCGACCGGGCCGCCCTGATCGCCAGTGTTCCAGGTGACGAGGAATCGGTAGCCGTCGCGATAGCCCAGCATCCTGAACGGTTTGTCGGGTTCTTTATGGTGAATCCAACCCAGCCAAAAACAGTGGAGAGAATTCGTTGGGCGGTTGGCGAACTCGGTTTGCGCTGTATCTGCCTCTTTCCGGCAATGCATCGATATCATGTGTATGAAGACAAAGCCATCGAGGTTTTTGAAACCGCAGCCTCCCTGGATGAGGCCGTGGTGTTTGTCCATTGCGGGGTCCTGTCTCTGGGCGTGCGGAAGAAACTGGGACTGGCCAGCCGGTTTGCCATGCGTTTTTCCAATCCCCTCGATTTACATTCCGTAGCACTTAGTTATCCGGAACTCCCCATGATCATCCCTCATTTTGGAGCGGGGCTCTTGAGGGAAGCACTGATGGTCGCCGACCTTTGTCCGAATATTTACCTGGATACTTCCAGTTCCAACAGCTGGATCAAGTATCACCCTGCTCTGAATCTTGAAGAGGTGTTTCGTCAGGCACTGGAGGTGGTGGGAGCCGATCGGCTCCTTTTTGGTACCGACTCCTCCTTCTTTCCGCGGGGATGGCAGCGGAAGGTCTGGGAGGATCAAGATGCTGTGCTGGAAACAATCGGGGTGGATCACCCCACGAAGGAAAAGTTTTTTAGTGGAACTTTTAACCGGCTGTTTCCTCTGAAGTCTTCCTAGTTGGGATGATGGATCATCCCGGTTTGACCTGCCTTCGGATTACTCCAGAAGTGCCTCGACATCGATCGTAATCAAGACATCCTTACCCGCGACGACGCCACCCTTTTCCAATTCCCCGTTCCAGCTTATTCCGAAGTCGTTTCGATCGATCGTGGTCTTGGCTACGAAACCGGCGCGCGTTTTCGGTCCCTGGTCCTCTCCATCCACCCAGAAGGGAGTGTCCCACTGCCCTAGATAGTTCACCTCCAGAGTCACCGTTCGGGTAACGCCGCGAAGGGTTAGATCACCGGTGACTCGAAAGTCGTTCTTTCCGATGACTTCGACCTCACTCCCCTTGAATGTGATGGTGGAATGGTTTTCCACATCGAGAAAATCGCTAGCTCTCAAATGGCCATCCCTGTCCGGGTCTCCGCTCCAAAGTTCTGCCGTATTAATGGTCGTATCGACGGAGGATTTTCCTGGATCTTCCGGATCAAATTCGATGGTGCCCGTGACATTCTTGAAGTGTCCACGCACCCAAACCACCATCATGTGCCGAACAGAGAACTCGGCTGCGGTGTGTCCGGGCTCAAAAGTCCATTTCGCCATGGCGGCCTAAATATAGACGTGAACGGCTGAAAAGGCAAAGGGGCCGGGTGAACAGCTAATCGAGCATCAGCACCAATTCGAAGCCCGTTTGCAAGAGAGTGGTTTCCAGCCAGGAGGCAAGAGGCAGCACCGGGCGGAGGGGAACCTCCTTGGTGCCAGGCTTGGTTGTGGGTGTTTTCCAGTCGACAGGCAGACCAGAGCTCTGAATCATCTCCACCTCTACGATATCAGCGATCGCGGTTTGAATCTGTAGAGCGGATGTCAGCATGGAGTTGTCGTAGTAAAATAGTGCGGTGCTTGCTGTCCAGTCCTTCTCAGGATAAGGGCTGCGTTGAACATCCGCTCCCAGATCGCTCAGCCGTTGCTCAATCTGGGCAGCCTCTTCCGTACTTTTCTTGCTGTGGACGATCCGGGTCTTTGTCCCTTGTATTTCACGGGTGTCCAACTGAGTCTGAATGGTTCGCACCCGCACTTCAGATTCCTGTACGGCTTTCTGAACTTCTTCGATGTCCCGGTTCAATGCTTCGACTTCCGCAGATACGGATTCCGCCAGGTTAGCGAATTGCACTCGTTGCCTCTCCGTAAACTGTTGCCTCTGGGCCATGTTGCCGTAGTCGGAAGCGAGCCTTGCGTAACGTTTGGCCAATTGGGTCTTGTCTTCTTGGGTATGGGTCAGTAGGGTCTGGAGATTTTCCCGCTCGGTAGCCAAAAACGCCAGTTCTTCCTTGATGGTCTTGTCTTTTCTTTGGAGTTCCTTGGCTCTTTGCTTAATCTCAGCTCGATCTAGGGCGTTTTGATGGGCCAGCTTTTGACTTTCCAGTAATGCAGCTTCACCCCGTAATCCCGCGATTTCCTGTTCGTATTCAAAGATGGGTCGAACATAGCCGATCATCCAGGTGAGAAGAAGTACCCCAACCACGATTCCGGCAGCAGCCCATTTCAGGGTCGTGGTTTCCTGGTACCACTTGGTGTGAAGGCGTTTCCTGATCTCCTCTGCTTCAAGCCAGAGTTTGACTCTCTCGGCCTCGCTCTTTCGCCTTTCCGCATCGAGTTTGAGGGCCAGAAGGTCATCTGAGGATTTGGTCTTGGAAGCGAAGGCATCGTCGGCGGACTTTTTCTTCAAAGGTAAAGCATCCTCTTGCGATGTTGTCTTGGAGGCTAAAGCATCCTTCAGGG
>JAZFTY010000248.1:0-6885 GCA_036446935.1 Acidobacteriota bacterium
ATCACCGACATCTCCTGACTTCCCACCCACCCGATGGCAGCAATGTCCTCGTGAATCACATCCCCATGCATCGTCTCCTGAATGGATGCCGAGTATCCCGGCAGAAAGTCATTCAACATCTCCAGAGCCTTGGAGTTGATCCAGCCTCTGGGGCCGGGCCGCACCAAAAGGGGATTTTCGGACGACCACAGGTCCAGTGTGTCGCGGTTGGTGAGACGTCGGGTCCACCCCCAGAAGTTGGCCTCGTTGGGCGCTTCGGGATGACCCTGAATGCGCAGGACCACCCACTGGCCCGGGTCCACCTTTTTGACGGCCTCCTGGATGGTTTCCCGCATGATGGCCTGAGTTTTCTCCAGGGACCGGTCCGCCTGCATCGAGACGATAATCCCATCGGGCGGATACTTGAAGCCGAACCGGTCCAGGTATTGGATGGCAGCTCCATAAATGTGACTGTGAGGCTCAACGATCCCGGGTATCAGGGTTCGTCCCTTCAGGTCCAGAATCTTGGTGTCGGGTCCCGCCAAGGCCCGAACCTCCGCACTCGTCCCCAGTTTAACGATTGCGTCCCCCTTCACGGCAACGCCTTGGTAAATACTTCCCGGGTTGGCGGAGGAAGACCAATCGTCCATGCTCACGATCTTGCCGTTGACAAAGATCGTATCCGCATATCCAAATTTAGCTATCTCTGGCGCCAGCTGTCCGAAAGCACTCGACAGCTGAAAAAGAAACAGCAGGGCCGGAATCGGCCAAACACCCAGATATTGACTGATTGATTGATGGTTTCTCATCAAATCACACCTCCCTACAGGTTTAATGGTAAACGTACCCGATTTAGATGGTGTCTACTAATGAAGCAAGAGTCGAAGGTTGTCAACCCCTTTTTCGTGCTGTCGTGCCTTGTGGGGGAGGCCAAGTTCTGCTACATTTCCCTCCTTTGTAATGGACATTATTCGAAAAGGATAAATGGATGGTGGATACACTCAAGATTGCCGTAATCGGCGGTGACGGAACCGGACCGGAAGTGGCCCGGGAAGCCTGCAAGGTGCTCAACGCCGTAGCACCGCTGGAGAACTTCAAATACGAAACAACCGAGTTTGATTACGGCGGCGATCGGTATCTGAAAACAGGCGAGGTCATCACCGAAAAGCAGATCGATGAGTTTCGGCAATTCGATGTGATGTACCTGGGCGCTGTAGGCCACCCCGAGGTGCCACCGGGCATCCTGGAGAAGGGCCTGCTGCTGGAGATCCGCTTCCAGTTAGATCAATACATCAACCTTCGCCCGGTCAAGCTCTATCCGGGCGTCGAGTGCCCACTCAAGGACAAGGGTCCGGAGGACATCCACTTCGAGGTGGTTCGTGAGAACACGGAGGACCTTTACTGTGGGGCGGGTGGATTTCTGCGCAAGAACACGGCACAGGAAGTGGCCACCCAGGAGATGATTACCACCCGATTCGGCGTTGAACGATGCCTGCGCTGGGCCTTTGAGCTCTGCCGGCGGCGCAAAGATCGTAACCAACTCACGCTGGTGCACAAAACCAACGTCCTCACCTACGCGGGCGATCTTTGGTTCCGTGCCTTTGAGGAGATCGGTGAGGCCGACTATCCCGACATCAAACGCGACTACAATCACATCGATGCAGCCTGCATGTGGTTTATCAAGAATCCTGAATACTATGACACGATGGTCGTCTCCAACATGTTTGGGGACATCATCACCGACCTGGGTGCCATGATTCAAGGGGGCCTGGGTGTGGCGGCCGGTGGCAACATTAATCCCGACCCCGGCGGCTGCAGTATGTTTGAGCCCATGGGCGGCTCAGCCCCAAAGTATACCGGACAGGAGGTCATCAATCCGATCGCAGCCATTGCCGCCATGGGCATGCTGCTGAACCTGGTGGGTGATCAGAAGAAAGCACCGAATATTGTGGCGGCCGCCCGTCGAGTCGAGGAAGCCATCTCCAAGACCACTCCCAAGATGAAAAGCATGTCGGCTGGCCGTATGGGTTACACCACCAGCGAAGTCGGTGATTTGGTCTGTGAGGCGCTGTAAGGATCACAGGAGTGGATCAACGCCCCGACCTTGAAGCCATTGACCAGGCACTCCAGCACATCCGAGAGTCCGTTCACCACACCCCGGTCCTCACTTGCAGCGCCATCGATCAAAAGGTCGATGCCCAGTTGTTCTTCAAGTGTGAGAATTTCCAGAAGAGCGGTTCCTTCAAATTTCGTGGTGCCTCCCACGCCGTGTTGTCGCTGGATGAGTCCCAGGCGAGCCGTGGCGTCCTGACCCATTCTTCCGGTAATTATGCTGCGGCCCTGGCATTGGCCGCCCGCAACCGAGGTATTCCCGCCTATATCGTCATGCCCTCCAATGCACCCGCGGTCAAACAAGCGGCAGTCAAAGAGTACGGTGGAAAGATCACCGTCTGTGAGCCCACCATGTCGGCCAGGGAAGAGAGGGCGGCGGAAATTCAAAAGCGCACCGGCGCCCATCTGATTCACACCTTCAATGACCCTCACAACATCTGTGGATACGGAACTGCAGCGTTCGAATTGCTGGAGGAGGTTCCGGAGTTGGAGGTCATCCTGACGCCCACGGGCGGAGGCGGCCTCTTGAGTGGGACTCTCATCGCCGCCAAGGGCCTCAAACCGGATATCCAGGTGATGGGTGCCGAGCCAGCCGGGGCCGACGACGCCTATCGTTCCTGGAAGGCGGGCAAGCGGATTGTGCTGGAGCAAGCCCATACCATCGCCGATGGCCTGCGGACGAGTCTTGGCGAAGAGACCTTCCCCATCATCAAGGAACTGGTGGATGCCATTGTCCTGACCAGCGAGCAGGCCATTATGGAAGCGATGTGGCTGGTCTTGGAGCGGATGAAGATCGTCGTGGAACCCTCCGCCGTGGTTCCCCTGGCCGTGTTGTTGGAACAGAAGGTCAACCTGGCTGGCCGGAAGGTGGGAATTATTCTCTCAGGGGGCAACGTCGATCTGGAAGCCTGTCTGAGTCATAGCCTGGATGATGCATAATCCAGGCTAGTGTCTCACACCGAATAGACATCCCCACTCCTTGAAACTACAATAAGTCCCACTTCCACCAGCCGTTCTGGAACAACGGGGGATTGAAACGATGCCTGATGATAAGGTGATTCGAGATCATATACTGAAGCTCCTGAAAGGACGTCAGGGCCATGTAGACTTTGAGAACGTCATGGCCAACCTACCTCGAGAGTCTCAGGGGAAGAAGCCGGAAGGAGCACCCCATACTCCCTGGCAACTGTTGGAGCACATGCGAATTGCTCAAGGGGACATCCTGGAGTTCAGCCGCGACCCCAAGCAGGTCTCCCCGAAATTTCCGGAGGGTTACTGGCCGAATGGCGAAGCTCCCCCTGATGAGGGGGCCTGGCAAGAAAGCGTAACTTCGTTTGCTGCCGATCTTCAGGCCATGGCGGATCTGGTAGCGGATCCCTCCACGGATCTCTATGCCCGGATTCCCCACGGCAGCGGACAGACGATCCTCAGAGAAGCCCTGTTGGTCGCAGATCATAACGCCTATCACTTGGGACAGCTGGTGCTCTTGCGGCGACTTCTGGGCGTCTGGATTGAAGGGAAGCATGCCATTTAAAGCCGGGATGAACAATAATCACGGCTAAGGAGCACCTATGGAAAACAAACTGATTCCGTTTCTGGCAATGTCTATGATCGGCGGCGTCATCCTTTGTGGGACCACGCCAGCCCAGAACAAGCCCAAGATAGCGGTCTTTGCCGGAAGTAACGCAACGGTCCAGAACAGCGTACCCCTGGTGAGCAGCAACAAGGCCAGGGCTCAACATGGCCTCCCTCTTCGAACGAATCCTGATGGGAGTCCTGATCGCTTCGACCATCTGGTTCCTCAGCGACTGGCAGCGCCGGTAGAAGTACTGATCGAGCAGTTCAGTGGGCATCCTCTGGAAAGGGACGTGGCCGAGTTGTACGGGCCGCCTGACGGCTACGTGGATTCCAAGGGCAGATTTCACACCACCCGACAAAATCCAGAGGACAAACCCGTTTATCGAGTTACCCTGCAACCTGAAGACGGGCTCTATCTACTACCCTATATGGCCCTTCAGGCTGATGGGACGGCGTGGGACGCCCCTTGCGCTTTTCCGAACTCCCCATTTGAGAAATGCCGGCAGACCTTTTTCCCTGATCCCTCTCGACTGTTCGAGGAGATCGACCGCGGCATTGGAGGAAAAAGCGGAGGCGGAACAGCCAATCTGTTGAGTTCCAAAGCCGATTTTGACTTCTTTCGTGCCCTCCCTTCCGGAGGCTATACCAAGGGTCTTTCTCACACCGACCGCACCGACGTCGGCTCCGGTGGTATTGAGCCTGAGACCGTGGGAGAGGATTTTTTCCCCTATGCTCCTTACCGCAAGGATCCACGGATGGAAGATCTTGCCAAAGTAACCAACACCGTTCAAAGGGCTCTGAGCACGGGTGATTATGTGGGTGCCATCTGGCTGGAGAGCAGCTACAATGTTGCCGGGACGACCTATTGGCTGAACCTGCTGATTGACACCGAACTCCCCATTTCCGGGAATTCCTCCCAACGACCCCATGGCATTGTCAGCAATGATGGCGACCGTAACATCATTGATTCTGTGGATTACATCCTCTCCAGGATATGGGCAAACGAGGAAGGAAAGGATGATATTGGCGCGGTCATGCTGGCAGCTCAGCAGATCTTTACCGCTCGTGAAGTGGAAAAGGAAGACGCCCGGCCGGGGGGCTACCGAGCCACCGGCGGACATGGAGGCATTCTAGGCACCATTGGTCCTCCCGCCACCATCTGGTTTCAACCCACCAGCTTGCACACCTGGAAATCGGCCCTCAATCTGACCCGGCTCCCTTCCACAGTTCAAGGGGTGAGGAAAATAGACGGACAAACCAGAAACGTCGAGGTCAGGATCAAGGATCAGGAAGGTTTTCTTCTGGGGGACGCCATTCCCAAGGTCACCATGGTGAGATACAACCGCTACGTGAAAGATAATGCGCTGGCAAAAGCGGAAGAGGAGGTCGAGGTTTCGGCCAGAATCGAAAAGAATCTCAGGGACAGACCGTTGAGCGGCTTCGTGGCAGAAGGCATGGGTGGAAGGGTCCACGAGCCTTTGGAGGCGGCCCTGGAAATCGCCGCACTCAGTGGCATGCCCGTGGTGAGGGTGGCCCGGGGCGACGAGTGGACCATGGTACGACCCAACCCCTCGAATTTAACCGTCGAAGGCAACAATCTGTCTCCGCTTAAGGCAAGGTTGCTGCTCATGGCTGCCCTGATGAAGTTCGGAAGCCCTCCGGTGGCTGCTGATCCCAGAAATCCCACTCAAGCTGAAAAGAAGGCGGTACAGGATAAGATGAACCAGTACCAGGAGGTTTTCAACACCCACTGACCGGCACCTGTGTCAGGGCCGCTCCCCTCAATGGAAACTTTGAACGATGATCACTCCGGTTGTGATTGTATTAAACGGAGTGATCGTGGCGGTCACGGATGACCGGCCACGAATCCTCACCGTAAAAAATCCGGATGATTCTCTTAGCGTGCAGACGGCCGATTTGGGGGATGGAGCAGCCCTGGACGCACTCCCTTTTGGGCCTCTTGACCCGGCTACTGACCGCACGCTTGAGTTGGGCCTCAATGGCTGGGTGCGAGAACAAACCGGGATCGAGTTGGGGTATGTCGAGCAACTCTACAGTTTCGGGGACCGCAATCGAGAACCGGGAGTTCGTCAAGGGGGACCGCGGGTCATTTCCATAGCCTATCTAGCCCTGGTGAGGGAAGAACAGCTCTCCGTTCGGGGTGAAGCAAACTGGCGAGACTGGTACGAGTACTTTCCCTGGGAGGATTGGCTGTGGAGGCGCCCATCCATGATCGATGAGCAAATCGCCCCAGCTCTGGCCCGGTGGGCTAAAGCGGCTATCGATACGAGTCTTCGCAGCCGCCGGCAGGAAAGGATCGAGATCGCTTTTGGACTGGAGGGAGCTCCCTGGGACCAGGAGCGAGTGCTGGAACGCTATGAGCTTCTCTACGAAGCCGGCCTGGTTGCCGAGCAGGCACTGGACACGATCGTTGCGGGAAGAGAGCGACAAGAATCTCAAAAGAGTTCTAAAGGCTCCTCCCGGCAAACCAAAACGAGCCTGCTGGGTCGACCGATGGCACTGGATCACCGCCGCATTCTGGCTACCGCACTGGGCCGACTTCGGGGCAAAATCAAGTATCGTCCCGTGGTCTTCGAACTACTTTCCCCCACCTTTACCTTGCTGCAGCTTCAGCGGGTTGTGGAAGCTCTAGCGGGAGTCCGTCTACACAAGCAAAACTTTCGGCGCTTGGTGGAAAAGGGAGGGCTGGTGGAGGGTACCGGCCAGTTTGACCCTAAAACCGGCGGCCGACCCGCCGAGCTTTTTTGCTTTCGCCGCGAGGTGCTTCGCGAACGCCCGGCCCCGGGAATCGGCCTTCCTGGAGCCCTGACCAAATAAAAGTTTGCACCTAAGAAAAAATGGCGAACTTGCTTGATCAGGTAGAGAAATGTTAGTTATACTCACTTTAAGCATAAGGAGTGTTTTTCGATGACAGCTACACCAGCGACTGAACCGGGCCCGCGTTTCCCACACCTACTCGTCACGAACCGGCGGAAGGGTCGGCCTGAGTGCGTTGCGCCACGCGCGACCGAGGCCCCCGCAAACGTACTGTACGGTACGTTGAGGAGGCCGAAGGAGTGCAACACAGTCAGGACGGATCATTGCGCCGATGCAGTAGAGGGGGTGTGAGAAATGCGGGCTAGTGCGACCGATCTACCTTATACGCCTGAGGTGGCTCAGGCAGCCGCGCTGACCTATGAACGCTTGCGCCATGTG
>JAZFTY010000249.1:0-2030 GCA_036446935.1 Acidobacteriota bacterium
GAGATGGTGGAAGATATCCTGGAGGGCCTGCAGTGGCTGGGACTTGATTGGGACGAAGAACCTTACTACCAGTCCCAGCGCTTTGAAATCTATCGCTCCATCGCTGGGCAGCTTTTGGAAACAGAGCGGGCCTACCGCTGCTTTTGCTCTCCTGAACTCCTGGAGAGTAAGAAACAAAAAGCCCGTGCCGAAGAACTGGAGTGGAGATACGATCGCAGCTGCCGCGAACTTTCCGACGAGGAGATCCAAGGCCACCTGAAAGCCGAGGATCCCTTTGTAGTAAGGTTTAAGGTTCCCCACAAGCAGAAGGTTCACTTTGAAGATCTGGTCTATGGTCCCATCGACGTGGAAACTGAAAATATTGAGGATTTTATCCTTCTTCGCTCTGACACAACGCCGACCTTTCATCTTTGCGTGGTGACGGATGACAGCCAGATGAACATTTCCCATGTGGTGCGGGGGGCAGACCACCTTCCCAATACCAGCAAACATGTCTTGCTCTACCAGGCCCTAGACAAACCCGTTCCTTATTACGTCCATCTTCCCTTGATCCTGGGTACAGATAAAAAACGACTCAGTAAACGCCATGGTGCCACCTCGGTTCTGGAATATAAAAAGCAGGGCTTCCTGCCGGCTGCCCTGAAAAATTATCTGGTCCGATTGGGTTGGTCACCCAGCGATGATCAGGAAATCTTCACGGTAGAGGAGCTGATTCAAGGCTTCGACATCGGCCGGATTAACAAGGCCAATGCCCTGTTTGATCCCCAAAAACTGGAATGGATGAATGGACAATACGTCTCGACGGCAACACCTGAAGAATTGGCACCGCAGGTGAAATCCCTTCTCAAAGAGGAGAAGCTCTGGGATGAGGCCTGGGAAGACGAGGGCAGCAAATATTTCCTGAGCATCCTTGAACTTCTCAAGTCCCGGGCTAAAAAGCTGACCGACTTCGTCGACATGGGAAGGCCCTTTTTTTCCGACGAGTTAGAATACGAGCCCAAAGCGATCCGGAAAAATCTCTCCTTCGAGGACCCTGCAGAGGCCGCCAACCTGCTGGCTGCCCTCGAGGAACTCTCTGGAGCCTACCGGAAACTGGAAGTGTTCAATTTGGAAAACATCGAGAAAATACTGCGAGAGGTGGGTGAACGGCACTCCCTCAAGGCGGGAAAGTTTATGGGTGCCATTCGGGTTGCCTTAACGGGAAGGACAGCCTCCCCGGGTCTTTTTGACGTGATCGTCACCCTGGGAAAGGACAAGACCCTCGAGCGCCTGGGCAAGGTCCCCAGCCTTTTACAATGAATGCTCTGTTCCTGTCGATCGTCATTCCAGCCTACAACGAAGAGCAGCGAATCGGTTCCACCCTGGAAAGGATCACCCACTACCTGAAACCACGTGGCCGCCCTTTTGAGTTGGTGGTGGTGGATGACGGCTCTGAGGATCGAACTGCCGACATCGCTCGGGAGTTCGGCACCAGCGGAGAGGCCGAGTGGAATTTGCGCCTACTACCCAACGACGGGAACCGGGGAAAAGGTTACAGCGTTCGACGTGGAATGCTGGAAGCTCAGGGCACATACGCCCTGCTGACGGACGCGGACCTGAGTTCGCCCATTGAAGAGATCTCCAAGCTGGAGAAGGAAGTCGTTGATGGGAGCTGCGACATCGCCTTCGGGTCTCGTGACCTGAAGGAATCAGAAATCCAGGTTCGCCAATCCTGGTTTCGTGAGACCAGCGGCAAAATATTCAACCGACTGGTACGGCTTTCAACAGGTCTACCCTATGCCGATACCCAGTGCGGCTTCAAACTCTTCAAAATGAGCAGCTGCAGGGACCTCTTTCGAAAGCAGACCATCGAGGGTCTCAGTTTTGATGTGGAGATTCTCTATATGGCCCGCAAGTGGGGATTCACACTCAAAGAGGTGCCCGTGGTGTGGAGGCACTCCGAGGGAAGCAGGGTGCGATTTGCGCCCGATGCCTTCCAAATGGCGTGGGATCTCTTGAGGATCAGGTGGAATGATGTGAGAGGGAGATAC
>JAZFTY010000250.1:0-2352 GCA_036446935.1 Acidobacteriota bacterium
TCTATAGGTTCCGCTCGCCCCCGCAAACTTTTGATGCAAGGCCTCCACCATGTCGATCTTCTCCTGATCCGATAGATCGGCCGGACTCTCATATCGATCCTGGATCATGGGCCGCTCTTTGGCCATGTAATTGCGACTAAAGTACTCCGAGGTGATGATCATAATGCCTGTCCAATCCATCACCTGACCCTCGCGAGCATAGTCCGTCAACTTCCACACACCATAAAGACGCTCGTCCTTTTGTCCATAGGCACCGTTTGCGAGCATGAGCACTGCCAGGATTGTAAAAATAACCCATCCGAATTTCACTGCTTCCTCCAGAAAAAAGGGGTACAAGAAGACGGTCACATCCGGGACGTTATCGCCCGCACTTCTCACACCCCCTCTACTGCATCGGCGCAATGATCCGGCCTGACTGTGTTGCGCTCCTTCGGCCTCCTCAACGTACCATACAGTACGTTTGCGGGGGCCTCGGTCGCGCGCCTTGTCAGGCCGGCCCTTCCGCCGCTTCGTGACGAGCAGGTGTGAGAAATGCGGGTTAAGAGTATTTGCGTCCATTTCCAACTCCGCTCATCACATAGCGCTGGTTGATCGTATAATGTGATCGTACCACCTTGACCTTGACCCTTTTGAGCCACCGCTGGGGCACCTTGTTCCAGCGTTTTCGATAACCCTTGAAGAGTCCCTTAAAGTCCATGCCGAAGCGCACACCATCGACTATGAACTCAAGGTGGAAGCGAGGGGGTTCCCTCTGGATACGACCCACCACGCCATGAAAACCGTCCCTGTAGTATTCGTCCTCTCGGTCGGTTGGAGAGGAGTAAGCGTCCCCGCCAGCGTGGCAGTGAAGGTCGCCCACCAGGAGCTCGCCGGGTGGTAGTGAAAGCGGAATCTTGTAGGAAACATCCAGAGCGGAGCGCAGGCCGCTCGCAGACTCCAATACCGTCGCCTCCTGCTCGGGTACGAGGATTCGGTAACGCCGCTTTTGCTGATTCCACAAAAGGAGGACGATGGCCTCGGAGCCGTGCAACTCGAAGACTCTACCGAAAAATCCCACGATTCTCTCGAGGGTGTGCCTCTCCACCTGGGGCAAGTCAAGCCTGCACCCCGATTCGTGCTCGACCAGCCATTTCGGCGCCCGTGCCGTTCGAACATCGCTCCGGAAAAAGCGATGGTTGCGGCATAGAAACAGGCCGTTTTTGGCCAGAAGATAGTACTCCGAATCTGGGGGACGAGGCATATCCCTCTCGGTTTTCAGATATAGAGGGATTTTAGGCATCAGTAGCTCCTGGTTTTCTTTCCCCCTTGGCTTTTAATTGGAAGTTCATCAGACGGTGAGCCAACGGGAGGCCGACTTGCCTTGACGGTACCCCTCTCAAAAACCGTAAGGTTGTTGGGTTGAAACTCTCCTCGAAAATACACTCAACAAGTTCTCGAAAGGTCAGGGGAACCGGCGTCCAGGGGACTGAGAGGGCGAAACGGGGATTCTTTTTTGTGGCTCGCTCCCACCTTTTTACGGGATGCAGGTCGCGGTGGAGGCCTTTGGAAAGGGTATACCAGCTGGCACCCCCATTTTGCTCGCTGGACAGATTAAAGCCCCCATCCCAGAGGTGGTGCAGCAGGAGGTCCAGGTGCTGTGTCCAGTCTGATCGTGGAGGGCATTCGAGATAGTTCGTACAGATCCAGGGTCTTCGCCTTCTGGGTGTCTCGATCCGAGAGATGTTCAACAGTGCCGGGAAAAAGAGCTGGTCGCTCTCACAACAGAAAGACTGATTCCGAAAATACAACTCGTTGTTGTGGGTCAGATAGAGCTTGCCCCCTCGCCGATAGAAGAAGGCGAAGACAAGAGTGTAGGGGAGGCTCAAACGAACGGGGCGATACACAACACCCGGTCCGTGCTCCCTCACAGAACGCCGCTCATCAATCCATAGGAGCCTCCGGACATGAGGGGAGTATTGGTGAACGACCAGCAGAAAGGGATCACGCCATTCCATAAATTTAATGCCGTCGGGAAGCAGCTTCCCCCCAAGAGGCGGAGTGTTCTCTTGACGAAGCATCTCCACCAGCAGCGACTCGGGATGCTCGGATCGCGCACCTTCTTCTGTTTCGATGGTGACCTTCGAGTTCTCAATGATCATTCTGTCGCTCATGGATGTGGTCCCTTCTCACAAACTCAATTGAATCGGGGTGTGACCTCTTTCCCCGGCGGGCTTGACGAAATTCAGGATCTGTCTCCCGGCAAGCACGAAATCCGCCTCCTGGCTCACTTCTTCACCATCCACCACCGCCAAAGCATCAGGGTCGATGTGCATCCGTTCCGAGAGCTCCTCTCGGGCCTGACGGACCGTCATC
>JAZFTY010000251.1:0-3714 GCA_036446935.1 Acidobacteriota bacterium
TCAGTACTGGGAGCTCGCCTACGCCGTTGAAGCCAACGAAACTCAGCGGCAGTCCGTGGAATTGGCAGCCATCCAGTATGAGAACAACCGCAAGCGAGTGGAGATTGGGGTCATGGCTCCTATTGAAATCACCGCTTCTCAGGCGGAGATTGCCCGCAGGGAACAGGAAATGATCCAGTCTGAGGTCCAGATCATTATTGCCCAGAACGCACTCAAGCGGCTCCTGGCATCGGATTCCGGGGCCAGTATCTGGAATGTTACCTTGATACCCACCGAAACCCCGCAGATCGTGGATGTACCGATCTCACTGCAAGAGTCGATCCGTACAGCCATTGAAAGGAGGCCCGAGTTAACCCAGATTCAACTGCAACTGGAGCAAAACGAGGTCAACCGGAACTATCTCCAAAAAGATGGAAAGCCCAGCCTCAACCTGCGGGCAAATTTTGGCTCAAATGGAGCCTCAGGTGAGGTGTTTGATCCGCAGCAGAACCCCGTTCCGGATGATCCTCGTTTTGGAAATTTCACAACGGCCTGGACACAGGTCTTCAAGTTCGAATTCCCGGTCTGGGGCGTTTTCATGGATCTCCAGATTCCGCTTCGCAACCGTTCCAATGACGCCGATCTGGCCACGGCAATGATTCGTGAACGGCAGCTCTTGAGCACCATGAAGAACCAGGAGCAAATGATCATTGTAGAGGTTCGCAACGCCTATGAGGGCCTGGCCACCCGCAGGAAGAGTTTAGAGGCGGCAACCGTGGCCAGCCGGCTTTCCACGGAGCAGCTTGACGGCGAGACCAAGCGCTTTGAGGCGGGTCTTTCCACCAACTTCGAGGTCCTTCGCTTTCAGCGCGACCTGGCTCAAAGCCAGGTGAGCGAACTCAGGGCCTTGGTGGACTACCAGTTGGCGGTGACGGCCCTTCAAAAGGCCCTGTTCGTGATCGTTGAGGAGAGTGATATCGTTCTGGCAAAGGGCAGTGAGAATTAATCCTGGCCAGCAGCCTCTCTATTCATTAGGTGAGGTTTGCTGAAGCTGTCGGATAGCGAGCGAGCCACCCATACGGAGTCGGTCTATAGTGCGATTCTACTGATGCGGTTCCAGTGGAGTTCATCTGAACACGTCTCCAAGGTGTGATCGGGAGCCGCATTTCCCCCCTTTCTGTCTCTTAAAGTCTCTGTTAAGATCCCCATCGGAACCCTTCAACGACCCAGAGAAGAGGACGAATTCATGGCCCGGGAAGAGAACAAAAAGTGGATCATCGAGCAGGTGGTACGGTTGGCACGAGAGGCGGGGCATGGGAACGTCATATTTCACAGTTGGGAGTTTTTCGAGTACGTGGACCCCAGTGAACTGGACCCCAACAAGTACACCGGCCCGGCCGGTGAAGTGTGGAAGCTGATCCTTACAGAAGAAATGGCTCAGGAGCCGATTGCCAGCATTGGACTGACCGAAAAGGAGATCGACGGGTGCAAGACTCACCAGAGCGAGGCTGTGTCCATTCGCCTGCACGATGCCATCGGTAAGCTGGGCTCGATGCTGTTCTGATCCATTGGAACCCGTCAATCATGGAGGGCGTGGCCGTGAACAACAAAGGACTTTTGAGCATCTCATTCATTTTCTTATTCTGCCACGGGTTGGGTTTTTCACAGATTCCCGATTTGGTGGCCCAGCATGGGTATGCAGACACCCTACTGGTCCATGGCAAGGTCGTGAGTATGGATGACCGCAGCAGTGTGCCCAACACCCCGGGACACATTTACCAGGCTATGGCCGTCAAGGGGAAAAAGATCATGGCTTTGGGCACCGATGAAGAAATGCGAAGGTTGGCGGGACCCGAGACTCACGTTGTGGATCTGGACAACCGGGTAGTGATTCCTGGCCTGATTCAGACTCACTATCACCTCTTTTCACCCGCGGCCGCCACCTATGGTCCTCAGGTGGGACTTGTCGACCCCAGCGTGAAACTCACTGTAACTGCAGAGGACACAGCCGAAGCCACGGCCAAGAAAATCCGAGATGCTATCGTCAATGCTATTCGGGTGCAGAGGATACCCGAGGGCCAGTGGATCTCGGTGAATGTGGGGCCCGGACAGGGGAATCGAGCAGGAACCATACGAACCTGGTTTTATACCGGAAAAATCAACAGAAGACAGTTTGACAGCGCAGTAAAGGATCATCCCGTCATCATTCGTACCCGGGTGGCGGGAATATTCAACGCCGCCGCCATTGCCGAGTTCAAGAAAGTGTTTCCCGACTGGGAGGAAAGCACCAATCTGGAGAACGGTCCGGGTTCTGCGGAGGATGGCTACGCTCCTGTTCCCGAGTTGCAGGGTCTCACCTTTGAATTCTGGTGGAAGGATGAACCGCTGGAAAAACTGGCGGAAGCGCTGCGCCTGCAGGGGATGGAACTCCCCAAGCTGGGGATCACTACGGCTTCCACCCGCATCCTGTTTCCTACCGTCATTGCAGCTTATCACCAGCTCAATCGGGAAGGAAAAATGCCCCACCGGTTGGCCTATTACGTGGAGTCGCAGAGGGGGAACTTTTTCAATCTGAAGTCTATTCATGAATTTTACAAGGGATACGGGGCTCCCTGGACGACCCATTCCGCCGGGAACGAGATGCTGTGGCTGGGCGGAATGGCCAACGAAATCTGGGATGCCTCGGACAATGAAGTGTGTATGGGGCCGGATGTGTCCGCCCCTCCGGAGATCAAGGCCCGTGAGAGATGTCCGGCTCCGGGGAGCAAACCCTGGGAGTCGTATAAGACGGCCATCGTCAACGGTTGGCGCCCGGTTCAAGCCCATTCAACCTCCAGCCACGGAATGCGACTGTATATTCAGATGCTTGAAGAGGCGATGAGGGAAGGGAATTACTCGGTCGAATACATGAGAAATCTCAGAACGGCCGTGGAGCACAATCAGCTGTTAGGTACGCCTCCCGATGTGATGGCGGGAATCAAAAAGTTCGGAATCATGCTGAATGTCGTGACCTTCCGTTTGAGAGACCTTCCTTATTCCCTGGAAGATTACGGCGAGCAACTTCGACCCTTCATCATGCCGGTGAAGAGTTGGATCGACCAGGGCATACGAGTAACCTTCGAGGCCGATGGCACCGATTTCTGGCGACCCATCTATCGACTCATGACTCGGGAGATCATTATGCCTGAGACCTCCCAGGTCGTTGTCCTTGGACCCGAGGAGGCCATTGATCGGGTAACGGCTTTGAAGATGGTGACCACGTGGGGGTCTGAATATATGCTGGCAGAGGATACGATTGGTACTCTGGAAGCCGGTAAGCTGGCCGATTTCGCAGTTCTGGACAGGGACTTCTTTGCTATTCCGGTGGCCCAGATTCCCGATGTCCAGGTGAAGATGACGGGTCTTGGCGGGAAGATCGTCTATGATCCCGAAGGCCTGGCGGGTCGCCAATAGGGCGGATGAGTTTCCCTCCCTTCACAAAAGGGATAGAATCCACCTACTGTGTTGAGCCCGCTCTTGCAATCCCAAATCGAGATACGGTTACAGGACGTGCCTACCTGGTTCATGGCCATCATCAGCGCCTTGGGGCTGGTCCTTCTGCTGCTGCTCGTTTTCGTTCTTCTGCTGTGCGTGATGGCCACTTCCACTTTCTTCGGCCTCAAACCGAGGCTCAATAAGATCGTCGAAACGTTGAGCCGACTGGAGGACCAGCTCGAGCATTCCAAGAAAGAAGAG
>JAZFTY010000252.1:0-7528 GCA_036446935.1 Acidobacteriota bacterium
GATAATTCGATTCAACGGGCTTTATCGGCATTTTTGCATCGATCCGCTTGATGATTTCGAAGGCTGGAACCACATCATCCAAACACCAGCCGTTGCTGGTACCCACATCCATGTACTCGATAAAGCGCACAATGATGCCGGAACCGGAGAAGTGACGGGCCATGGGTAAAATGCTTTGCTCATTGACGCCGCGTCTGACCACCATGTTGACCTTGATGGGAGTCAGTCCGGCAGCCTTGGCCGCCTCAAGTCCCTCCAGCACTTTTTTCACAGGAAAGTCCACCCCGTTCATGGAAGCGAAAATCTGTTCGTCAAGCGAGTCTAAACTAACGGTGACCCGGTTGAGTCCGGCCTCCTTCAAGGCCCGGGCCCTGTCCGCGAGAAGCCCTCCATTGGTGGTCAGGGTCAAATCCAGTCCCGGCGTTCCCGCCAGCTTTGCCACCAGTATTTCCAGGTCTCGGCGCAACAGAGGTTCACCTCCGGTAAGACGAATCTTTTGAACACCGTGACCCGCGAAGATACCGACCAGACG
Source organism: Acidobacteriota bacterium (assembly GCA_036446935.1). Classification (GTDB taxonomy): domain Bacteria; phylum Acidobacteriota; class UBA6911; order RPQK01; family JADFOI01; genus JADFOI01. Next base: position 533 of record JAZFTY010000252.1, read on the forward strand.
CTCGATCTCTTCAAAGGTCAGGAGCTCGCTCCGATCCAGGAACTGATAGTCACGGCCGAAGATCTCCTCGGGCATACAATAACTACAGCGAAAGTTACACCGATCCGTGACCGAGATCCGCAGATCATGAAGAGGTCGACCCAGCTTGTCGTTGATCTTCACATTCATGGCGAATCCAGTATACTTTCCCTGACTCCGGTTTGGCGAGTACCCTACACGTGATGCTTGGCTTTAGAGAGATTCTTCTTATCCTGGTGGTCTTTATCGTGGTGCTCTATTCTCGATCCTTCAACGTGGTTGGGATCAGGAAGTCACTCGGCCTGGCACCCACGACGCCAACCGATGAAATTAGAATCGGCGCCTCCTGGCTAGCGGACATGGCCAAAGAACAGAACATCCAACCGGAAGAGGAGAGGCGAGTCCGGACCATCCTGGACAACTTCAGAGCTACTGGAGGCTTGACCTTTAAGAAATATAAGGTCTTCCGTCTGGACTCGCCGGAAGTCAATGCCATGGCGTTGCCTGGAGGTCATATCCTGCTTACCCGGGGCTTGATGAGCTTGCAGGACGCTTCTGATGATCAATTGGCGGGCATACTGGCCCATGAAATCGCCCACGTTGAATTGGGGCATTGCAGAAAAGCCTTGATTCAAAAGAACCGGACCGAAGCCTTGCAGCTGCTTCTGTCTCTTGTCAACAGGCGCCCGGGAACCGCTGCTTCAATCGTTGAGCACTTGGCCAAACTGGGGATCAGCAGGGAGTCTGAACTGGAAGCAGATGATTTTGCTGTCCAATTACTCTTGAAATCCCGCTACTCCCCGATCGGCCTGGTGCAGTTCCTGGAAAGAGCCAAAAAGATGGAGCGCATTCCCGAGTGGCTAACCTTTCTCAGTACTCATCCCGGGAATAACGAGAGAATCGGAAGACTTCGCCAGACAGTCGGAATCCAGTAGCCCGAACTCTGCATATTCCGGGCTAACCCAAACCCATCCTTGACAACCCGAACCTGGGAGTAGACAATGGAAACTAGAAATACTATAATAGTTTTATTAGTATACGATGGCCGCTGCACTTGAAGTCCAAAATCGAATTCTTAAAGTGGCAGGATCTCAATTTTTCAGTCTGGGGTTCACCAAGGTCACCATGGATGAAATCGCCCATGAACTGGGGATGAGCAAGAGAACTCTGTACCAGTATTTCCCCGGAAAAAAAGCCCTGCTGCGCTCGGCCCTGCTCAGCAGGACCGAGCGAATCTCAGAAGGTTTGGGGAAAATCAACCAAAGCAATGAAACTCCTTTCGGTAAGAGGCTGGAGCAGGCACTGACTCTGGTGGCCACGGAAATACCCCACTTTAGCCTCATCTTTCTTCGGGATATTCAACGGCATGCTCCTGAAATCTGGCAGGAGCTGGATCAACGCAGGCAGGAACACATCCACACCCGCTTCGGCCAACTCATTCATGAAGGCGTCAAGGAAGGATTTCTCCGAAAAGACATCAGTGCCGAGATGCTGGTTCTCCTGTTCTCAACCTTGATTCGAAACGTCATGAACCCAGAAACCTTGTCTCGTCTTCCCCTGTCCGCTCCCCAGGCCTTTTCCGTGATCAGCGGGGTTTTATTTGAAGGCATTCTCACGGACAAGGGAAGATCACAATATCGCAAAAAGGAGTCTTAAATGGGAATCCTTCGCCGGCACATGATCCTGCCCCTGGCACTGATCTGGATTTCCTTCACCCATCCGGCCACGGCTGTCGATCTGAACCTGAGCCTCAAGGAAGCCATCGAAATCGCCCTCTCACAAGAAGGCAGCGCTGAGGTTCAAATAGCCGAAGAGACCATTCGCGAGGTCCAGGCTCGTTCCCAGCAGTCACGGGCCGAGCTGCTGCCCCATCTGGGCGCTTCAATTGGATATCAGAATCAGACTCGTAATCTGGAGGCCATGGGCCTGCAGCCAACCTCCATGTTTCGGCCACCCACCCTGGTGGGGCCCTTTACCACTTTCGATGCACGGGCCAACCTGACTCAAACGATTTTCAATCTCGGTTCGCTTCGTCGATTTCAGGCTTCCAAAGTTGGTGTCCGGGTGGCAGAGACAGAGAAGGAGAACATTGAGGAGCTAACTGCTGCTCAGGTGGCCCGATTCTATCTGGAGGCCCTTCGCAACAGGGCTCGTCTGGATGCATCCCGAGCCAACCTGGAACTGGCCACTGCACTGGCTGATCTAGCAGAGAATCAAAAGGAAGCCGGGATGGGAACAGGCATTGAGGTGACACGAGCTCAGGTCCAGGTCTCCAATGAGCAGCAACGAGTGCTGGGGGCTGAGCAGCAGTACCGACAATCTCTTTTGAGGCTTCTCAAGCTGATCGGCAGCCGGCTGGATACGAACCTCACCCTCACCGAAAACCTCACCAACACACCCGTTCAGGTGGCTGACATGCAGGAAGCACTGGCCATCGCTCTTCGCTCTCGATCCGATTTACAAGCCCGCCAGAAAAGGGAAGAACAAGCCGATCTCGACTATCGGGCTGCTCGATCCGACCGCATTCCCTCCCTCTCAGGCTTTGCCGGTTACGGAACCATCGGTTCGGGCATCGATAGTGCCATCCCCACCTGGAATTTAGGAGTCACCCTGGAACTGCCCGTCTTTGACGGGGGAAGGGTTGACGCCCGTCGAGCCGAGGCTTTGTCGAGACTGCGGCGGGAACGGATTGAAGGGCAGGACCTACGCCGCCACATCGAATTGGAAATTCGGTTGGCCTTTGCTGGCCTCAACCTGGCCCGGGAGCAGATCACCGTTGCCGAGGAGGGATTGGAGCTGGCCCAACAAGAACTGGAGCAGGCCCGTCGTCGCTATCAGGCTGGCATCACCAGCAGCCTTGAAGTCACCGATGCCCAGACTCGTCTGGAGCGTGCCCGGGAGAACCAGATCACCGCCCTGTTCGACTATAACCTGGAGCGGATCAACCTGGGTGAGGCCATGGGGACCATTCGGAGCATGATTCAATGAGAACCGACAAGAAAAAGATCATCCCCGTCCTTTTGCTGATCGTTCTCCTGGGACTTTTTACTTTTTTTTGGCTGAGAGAAGGAAGGGAGGAGGCCTCCGATAGCATCTTCCTTTCCGGAAATATCGAGCTCACCACAATGAATCTGGCCTTCACCGTTGCCGGGAGACTCATTGAGCTCAACGCTGAAGAAGGCGAGCCGGTGAAAAAAGGGATGATCATTGCTCGCCTGGAACAGCAGCAGCTGCTCCATCGGCGTGAGCAAGCCCTGGCCACCCTCGCTTCCTCCCGCTCTCGTCTGGCGGAGCTGGAGGCCTTCCTTGAGTATCAGACGGAAAACGTTGAAGCTCAGATCGAGCAACGGCGTGCGGAACTGATGCAGACCGGGGCTACCCTGGATGTGCTCCTCTCCGGGTCCAGAAAGCAGGAGGTTGAAGAGGCTCGAGCCATTCTCGAGCGGGTCCAGAGCGAATATGAAAGGGCCAGAAGGGACTGGGAGAGAGCGGAAACTCTATATGATAAAGAAGATATCTCCACTTCCCAACATGACCAGTTCAAATCCGCCTTTGATTCCGCCAGGGCGTCGGTGAGACAGTCTGAACAACATCTAGCCCTTCTCATTGAAGGTCCTCGTCAGGAGGACATTCAGGGCGCCCGCGCCCAGGTGGCTCGGGCCGAAGCCGGGTTAAGGCTGGCCGAGTCTCTCCGACTGGAGGTCAAAGGAAACCGACAAGCCATCGAGACAGCCAAGGCCGAAATCCAGGGAGCCCAGGCTCAGGTGGGACTCCTCGACGCACAACTCGAGGAGATGGTGGCTGTTTCTCCCATTGAGGGAGTGATCCTGGTCAAGGCGGCTGAAGTGGGGGAGGTGTTGGCGGCCGGGGTTCCGGTGGTTGAGATTGGGGATCTGGATCATCCCTGGCTGCGGGGCTATATCGGCGAACAGGAATTGGGCCGGGTAAAGCTGGGTGCCCCGGTAAAGATCACCACCGATTCTTACCCCGGAAAAGTTTACCCAGGACGGGTCTCCTTTATCTCCTCGGAGGCCGAGTTTACGCCCAAGCAGATCCAGACCTCCAGCGAGCGGGTCAAGCTCGTTTACCGCATCAAGATCGAGGTCTCCAACCCCCAGCACGAATTGAAACTCAATATGCCCTCGGATGCCGAGATTATCCTGACAGAGACTGCAGTGGGCGAACCATGACACAAAGCACTACCGAGCAGCCACCTATCGCCAGCTGCCAAAACCTCACCTGTCGCTTCCCGGCGCTCACCGCAGTCGATCAGCTGAATCTTGAGATTTCTCGCGGTGAAATATTTGGATTGGTGGGACCTGACGGCGCCGGAAAAACGACCACCCTGCGCCTCTTCTGCGGTCTTATCAAGCCCACCGAAGGGAGCGCCCAGGTGGTCGGCTACGATGTTACTCGAGATATAGACAGGGTGAGAGATCGAATCGGCTATATGGCCCAGCGTTTCGGTCTCTACCCGGATCTGAGCGTCCAGGAGAACATGACCTTTTATGCCGATCTCTATGGCCTGCCCCAGGGTCAGCGCCATCAGCACATGGGATTGCTCCTCAAGATGACCCGCATGGAGCCCTTCCTGCATCGACAGGCAGGAAAACTTTCCGGTGGCATGAAACAAAAACTGGCCCTCATGTGCACCCTCCTTCATCAGCCGGAGATTCTCTTTCTGGATGAGCCCACCACCGGATTGGATCCGGTTTCCCGCCGCGATTTCTGGGAGATTCTCTATCAACTGGTCAGGGACGGAGTGACGGTTCTTCTCACCACGGCCTATCTGGACGAAGCCGAACGCTGTAACCGGGTCGGATTGATGGATCAGGGAAAGTTGATCCGCTGCGATTCACCCGAGGCTCTACAGACCGAACTTGAAGAAGTCTGCTACCAAGTGACATCCTCCCACCCCAGGACGGCACGACAGATTCTGTCCCGCGCCAGGGGGGTCTTGAGTGTTGAGTTTGCTGGAGCCGTGCTGCATCTCTTCCTTTCTCCCTCCAGCTCCACACCCGATGAGCTGGAACGATCGCTGGAAGAAGCCGGCTGCGGTCCAGCCAAACTCACACCCATCAAACCTTCCCTTGAAGATGTCTTTATCGCGCTGGTCCGAAAACAGGCTGAGGTGACGACATGAGTCCTCAACCCAGTGTACGGGTAGAAAATCTGGTGAAGAAATTCGACGACTTTGTGGCGGTGGACCATGTCACTTTTAATGTAGAGAAGGGGGAGATTTTTGGTTTTCTCGGTTCCAACGGAGCTGGAAAGTCCACAACCATTCGCATGCTGTGCGGATTGCTGCGGCCATCAGGGGGAAAGGCCTGGGTGGGAGGGTTCGACGTTTTTTCTCAAAGCGAGGAAATCAAACAAAACATCGGCTATATGTCCCAGAAATTCTCTCTTTACGATGAGCTGACGGTTGAAGAGAACATTGATTTCTTTAGTGAAATTTACAGTACGCCTCGAGGTTCCCTCCAGCAGCTGAAGCAGGAGATTCTGGAAATGGCGGGACTGAAGGAACGAAGACACACCATGACCCGTCTGCTGCCCGGAGGTTGGAAACAGCGACTGGCCCTGGGTTGTGCAGTCCTGCATTCACCACCGATCCTCTTTCTGGATGAGCCCACCTCGGGAGTCGATCCCATCGCCCGCCGCCAGTTCTGGGAACTGATCTACCAACTCTCTGAGCGAGGGCAGACCATTTTCGTGACCACTCACTACATGGACGAGGCCGAGTACTGCCATCGTCTGGCTCTCATGCATGCAGGCCGGATCATCGCCCTGGATACTCCGGAAGGCCTGCGAAAAGCCTACCGATCAGACAGCCTGGATGACGTCTTTGCCGCCATGATTCAAGAACAGGAGCAGGAACAGTGAATCTTCGTCGCACCCGGGCCATGGCTGGCAAGGAACTGCGCCACATCTGGCGTGATCCCCGCAGCTTGATCATCGCTCTGGCCCTGCCCGTGATCATGCTTCTGCTGTTCGGATATGCTCTCAGCCTCGACGTGGACCAGATCCCCACCCTGATCTTCGATTCCGATGGCAGTCCGGCAAGCCGCGCGCTCATCGCCCGCTTTGAAGGGTCCCGCTACTTCGAGATCCTGGGATTCGTGGACGATTACCGAACCATTGAACGCAGTATCGACCGGGAAGAGTGTCTCATTGCGGTGGTCATTCCCAAGGAGTTTTCCCGCAACCTGCTCACAGGTAAAGCAGTGCAGGTTCAGTTGATCATCGACGGCAGTGATTCCAATACGGCCTCAATTGCACTGGGATATGCAGAGGCCCTGGTCGCTGTTCATGCCTTGGCTCTACAATCGGCGGCCTCGAATCAAGAAGGCGTGACACCCACTCCCTTGCCGGTAGAGGCCAAGTTGCGGGTTTGGTACAACAGCGACCTGAAATCCCAAAACTACATCGTCCCGGGACTTTTGGCCGTTATCCTGATGATCATTTCCGCCATGTTGACCTCCCTCACCATTGCCCGAGAGTGGGAAATGGGAACCATGGAGCAGCTGCTCTCCACCCCCCTGCGACCGGCGGAACTGGTTTTGGGGAAAATGTCGGCTTATTTTGCAGTGGGAGCTGTCGATACCTTGATCGTCATTGTGGTCGGGGTCATCATCTTCGAAGTCCCTTTGAGGGGGAATCTGTTCTTCCTGGCTGTCAGTTGCTTTATCTTCCTCTTTGGCGCTCTGTGCTGGGGGATCTTGATCTCCGCCATTGCCGGAACTCAACTCCTGGCCTATCAACTGGGGATGACGACCTCGTTTTTGCCGGCATTTCTCCTCTCCGGCTTCATTTATTCCATCGAGAATATGCCCGTTCCCATTCAGATGTTTACTTACCTGGTACCGGCCCGCTACTTCATTACCCTTCTCAAAGGGATTTTTCTCAAGGGGGTCGGACTTGAAGTGCTGGGGATAGAAGTGGCCTTCCTCACTGTTTTTGCCGCCCTGGTTTTTTTGA
>JAZFTY010000253.1:0-11450 GCA_036446935.1 Acidobacteriota bacterium
GACAGTGGATACCCTGGGCAATTCGTGTACCTCCAGACCGAGACCGTGCCCGGTACCGTGCCCGAAATAATCTCCGAATCCATGCTTTGAAATCACTCCCCGCGCTGCCGCATCGATCTCGGAAGATAGAACGCCGGGCTCAATCAGGGAAAGAGCTGCCTCCTGGGCTTCTTGAACCACCTGATAAATGGTCGGTCGTTGGGCATCAGACAACAGGTGAATTCGTGTGAGATCACTGCAGTAGCCTTGATATTTCAGACCGAAATCGATCAACACAAACTCATCTGGTCCGATCTCCCTGGCTGTGGAGGAGCCGTGAGGAAGAGAGCTGCGTGGTCCTGAGGCAACGATCGTTTCGAAGGCAAGGCCCTGGCCTCCTGCCTTGCGGAGTTCGAACTCCAGGATTCCTGCGACATCCCCTTCCGTCATTCCTGAGCGGACCTGCTTCACCGATTGTTGATAAGCTTCTTGAGCCATCTGAAAGGCCTTTTCCAGGAGTTCTATTTCCTCTTCGTCTTTTATCATTCGGAATTCTTCGATCAGGTCACGGGTGGGGACCCACTCAACAGGGAGGGTCCAGGACTGGAGTCGAAGGATGTAATCGTAGGAGACATGGTGGGCTTCAAGACCGATCCGGGCGGTGCCACCCTTGATGTGGCTGGAATTCGAAAGAGTCGTTTTGAGCGTGTCCTCAAGAGATTTCTCTGCCAGCAGGCTCTGACAGTTGACGGTTTCAGAGGCAGCCTGTTCCAGGTACCTTGAATCCACAATAAGATGAGTCTCTGCCCCCAGAAAGCAAGCCAGACCGGTCGAACCCGTAAAGTTGAAGAGGTAGCGGAGATTCGGAGGATGGGTGACCAGAAAGCCATCCAGGCGATGCCCTTCCAGGGCCTTGAGCCATCGCCTGTAGCGAGATTCCAAATGGGGGTGGATCACCCCTGGATCCGAGCGGTGATGAAGAAAATGATCTCCCGGGTATCCTTCGCCTTTGATTTGGATTTGAACAGATTTCCGATCAGGGGGATTCTGCCCAGACCTGGAACCCGGTCCTCGGTCTCACTCTCGGACTGGACATAGATGCCGCCGATCACCGTGGTTCCTCCATCTGCGACCATGACCTGAGTGGACGCTTCACTGGTCTGAATGGCGGGAATTCCAAGGACGGTCCTGGCGAAGTCGGGGATATTATTTTCCACGTGGATGTTCAGGAGGATCGTTCCCACGTTTGTCACCCGGGGAATGACAGTCAATTGCAGAGCGGCTGTTTGGAACTGGACGGTGGTGGTGAAATTCTGCTGGACGGGAACGGGAATTTCGGAACCCTGAGTGATGATCGCTTCGGTGTTGTTTTGTGCCGTCACTCTCGGTTTGGATAGGATCCGAGCTTCACCATCTGTCTCTGCCGCTGTGATGAGCGCGTCCAGGCGAAAAACATCCACCAACCCACCCAGCGTCAGCCCGGCTATGCCCGTGATCTGACCTGCAGCAGGTGTGATGGTATTGATTTGACTGGTCACCCGGTCGGCTACATCTCCAAAGGCATTTTTGGGGGGTTGGATCCTACCGATCCCGATTCCCAGCTGAACGCCCAGAGAACGGGAGAAGTTGGTCGAGGCCTCGATGATGCGAGCCTCGATCTCCACCTGTTTTTCGGCTACATCCAGGATGTTGATCAAGCTGGTCACGGCATCAATACCATAGGGAACGTCGCTGATGATCAGAGTGTTGGTTCGGTCATCGACGTTCATGCTTCCGCGGAGGGTCAGATGGGGTTCCAGAGTTCCACTGATCTCGGCGCCGATGGCGTAATTGAGGCGCTTGGTGACGGTCAGGGTGTCGGCCGCCAAAAAGGTCGCCTCTTTCAGGCTCTGACTGATTTCCTGTTCGGCTCTTAACTTGTCCTGGGTGGAGATACGTATCAGATTTCCCTCGATCCTTTTCGCCAGGCCCTGACTTTGCAGGACGGCGTCAAAGAGTTGATCCCAGGGAACCTGTTCTACGTTCAACGTGAGTGATCCACTCACTTCGGGGTCGATCAAGATGTTCAGTCCGCTTAACTCCGATATGGTTCTAAAGAAGTCGGTGACGGAGATTTGCACCACTTTGAGTGAAACGGGTTGGCCCGTGTAGGGACCCTGTGCTTGAGCACTCGGGCCTGCCAGATAAAGAGAAAAAGAGCAAGCCAAAGAAAGACATAAAGCCTGAGTGAGGCCTCTTCTTAAGATGTGTTGTTTCGTATGGGTCATTCTATTAATCCTCTTCTGTAAACAGCCGTTTGACCACTCGTAAGGTTTCCCTGCCGCCTCGTGGGTCAAGGACTTCTTGAATGAAAACCACCTCTTCTTCTGAAATCTCGAATACATAACCGTCGAACAGTTTGTTTTCCTCGCGGGCCATATAAGTAAAACCGTCAATACCTCTGAGAATAACGACCCGGTTATCTTCCGCCATGGCAACTCCGGTGACGGTCACCTCAGAGATGGCCATTCCTACCAAGCCTAAAGGTCTTTCACTCAGAGGGGGGAGTTCCGGGATGAAGACCCGGGGCTGCTCCTGACGAAAAAGCTCTTGCAAGTTGATAAAGGGATCTCTTTTTCCCCTGGGATTATAGACTTGGGCGAGAAGTTCCAAGGGCAGTCCCAAGCTGCAAACAAACACAATGAGAAAAATACCGAGCACCTTAATAAAAGCCTGTCTCATTTTCTTTGTTCTATTGTAAGTTCTTGTTGTCAGACTCTAGTTAGGTTCCTTGTTCCAAAAGAACAAACGTAGTGGCCGTACAAGTTGCTGAGATGGTTCGGTCTGGATCCGCATTGGAGAGGGCTTTGATTTCGATATTATCGACGTTGATAATGCGCTGGAAGTTGGCCACCCTTTGGAAGAAAAGCCCCAGATTATTGTAGCTGCCTTCCAGGGACATTCGAATGGGCCAGTCTTCATAAAATTCGTAGGCGACGGTTGCCTGGGGAGTGAAGCTCCTGATGCTGAGATCGGATTCAACCGCTAATTGTTCAACTCGGCGAACAATTTCGGCTGTTTCTTTCTCATCGGGCAGAACCTTTTTGAGTGTGTCCAACTGGCCCGACAACTCTTGAACGTCCGCTTCGAATTGAGGACGTCTGGCCGCGATCGCTTGTGCTGTCTCCACTTCAACCAGGAGTGTATTGACTCTTTGGTCCAGGGCTTCCATCTGAGCGCTGACAGGAAAGATGAGATAATACCAGAAGGCCCCCAGTGCAGCCGCAGCCAAGACGGCGAGCATGATCTGCTGCTGCTCCGGTAATTCCATTATTTTCTTGATCATTCGGTTTCGCCCTCGGTTCCACAACTCAGTTGAAATCGGATGCTGCTGTCCTGGTCCTGCTCCCAAAACTCGAGGTCCACATAGCTAAAGATGCGCGTATCATCCAGGGCGGCAATAAAATCAGCCACAAAGGGTACGTCAAATGCCCTTCCTTCGATGGAGATGGTGGTCTCTTGCTGCACCAGGCTGGTCAACCACAGTCCGGGGGGGTTGTCGGGAATGGCCCCGATCACGATATTCATCAACTCGACCGGCCCCTTTTGATTGGCCTGCAGCCGTTCAATAATGGTGATGCGCTCCTCCAGAGACTTTTTCTGTGCTTCAAAGGCCACGACCTCAGCCGTGACGACCTTAAGCTCAGCGCTTCTCACCTCCAGCAGGTTGACCTGCTCTTCCAGATCGGCTCGACCGCTGGTTGCGTTCAAGTACCAGCCACCCATAGCAACGACCCCAAGCACAAACAACAAGACGCCGTATTGCTGGATGGGCGTTCCTTCAGCAGTTTCAAACGTTGGAAACAGATTGATCTTTATCATTGCTGATCAAGAACCCTCAGAGCTCAACTCCTCAAATCCGCTCATGAATTTAAGATAACCGATAAGCCTGTTTCACTTCCAGTTGCCACCCCCTTTGAGACCGACCGTGACCGGAATCCGGAGACCGCGTATTGCTGGATTTTCTGAGATTCCAAAGCGTCCGGGGCACGTTGAAGAACAGGATTTCGGGAGAGGAAAGAACCCTGGACCGGTACCCTGGGACTAAAGATCCGAGGCCGAGAACCCGCGATGGGCATGTGTCCCCCCCGGCATGGCCCCACTGGGGTACCTTCGAAGGTTAAAGAACCGACACCTCTACCGATTAAACCTTTTGCTTTCCCAGAAAATAATCCAGTAAGCTCCATCAGCTTAGCCGAGCGTGGAACGATGCCTACCATAGTTTTCTAGTATGACATTTTCCACAGCAGAGTTAAATTTTTCACAGTTTTTCCACCCCGCTTTTCCTGGCAGAGAATAGAGGTCTTTCCGCGGAACTCGGACGATGCATAGGTTCTTGTCAGGAAGCGACGTAGGGGCGAGCCGGTTGCTTGTCCGAACTGTTCGGATGGCAAAACCGTAGCCACACGGGTAAAGACTGTGCCGCGCGTGCGGTTCGGGTCAGCCACCGGCTGACCCCTACAGGAGGCCGACGGAGTCGCAACACAAACGGTGCGCACAGCACGTCGGATGATCTCGTCGCTTCGTGGCGGGATCTAATGCAGGGTCGGGGCTGAGGGGGTGTGAGTCAAGGGAAAGAACACCGCTTAACGGTAACGAAAAGAGCGGAAGCAGGAGTGTTTGGCGGACTTGCCTGAACTTGACACTGATAGGCAGTTCCTGTATTTTTTGCGTTTACTTTTTCGACGGTTTTTCGGAAGGTCTCTATCCCCGGATGAAAACTTACTTGCCCTCGGTGCACGAAATCGATAGAAAATGGTTCCTGGTGGATGCAGAGGAACGTGTGTTGGGTCGACTGGCTTCACGCATCGCCTCCATTCTCATGGGCAAGGAAAAGCCGTGTTATACTGCCTTTCTGGACACCGGCGATTTTCTGATCGTGATCAATGCCGACAAGGTGAAGCTCACGGGGAATAAGTGGGAAAACAAGACCTATTATTCCCACACTGGCTATCCTGGTGGTCTCAAGCAGATCCAGGCTCGGGAGTTGATTGGCAAGCATCCTGAACAGCTGATGAAGCGGGCTGTCAAGGGAATGCTTCCCAAGAACAAGTTGGGTCGGAAGATGTTTAAGAAGCTCAAAGTTTATGCGGGAAGCGATCATCCTCACCAGGCCCAGAAGCCCGAACCTCTAGTATTAGGAGAAAATTAGCCTTGGAGAAAACTCAGTACTATGGAACCGGCAAGCGGAAGACTTCGACGGCTCGAGTCTTCTTGATGCCGGGCACCGGGCAGATTGTGGTCAACCGAATGGATTTTAAGGAGTATTTCAAAAGTATAGTCCAACATGTGATGGTCACCCAACCCCTTGTTCTGACCGACCAATCCGAGGGGTTTGATGTGTATATCAACGTGAGTGGGGGAGGCTATGCGGGACAGGCGGGAGCCGCCCGTTTGGGTATTGCCAGGGCATTACTGCAGTTCGATTCTGAACTGCGTCAAAAATTGAAGAAAGCCGGATTTCTGAATCGCGATTCACGAATTAAAGAACGGAAGAAATACGGTCAGCCCGGCGCAAGGAAAAAGTTTCAATTTTCTAAGAGATAATCAGGAGGATCCGTTTGGGGGCGATCTCAATAAAACAACTACTGGAAGCGGGTGTTCACTTTGGTCATCAGACCAGACGCTGGAATCCGAAGATGAAGCCTTTCATTTTTGGCAAGCGCAACGGTGTTCACATCATTGATCTACAGAAAACCCTTCAGCTTTTCAAGGAAGCGGTTGACTTTCTCACCCAGTTAGCAGCCCAGGGCAAAACGGTTCTCTTTGTGGGAACCAAGAGCCAGGCTCAGGAGACCGTCGAAGAAGAAGCTCGTCGGTGTGGGATGTATTGGGTCAACAATCGATGGCTGGGCGGCTTGCTCACCAATTTCCCCACCGTCCAGAACAGCATCAAGCGCTACCGGGAACTGGAGTCGATGCGTGAAAATGGCCACTACGACAAGCTGGCCAAGAAAGAAGTTGCCCGTCTGGAGCGTGAAAGAAAGAAGTTTGAGAAGAACCTGCTGGGCATCAAGGATATTGATAGGTGTCCCGATGCCTTGTTTGTGGTGGACTCCAAGCAGGAGACCATTGCCATTCGAGAGGCCGCTAAGCTCAAGATTCCCATCGTTGCCATCGTCGATACCAACAGTGACCCCGACCTGATCGATTTTCTCATTCCCGGAAATGACGATGCGCTGAGAGCGATCAAGTTATTTGCGGGAACGATGGCCGATGCCATCCTGGCCGGAAAGGCTGTCTACTCGACTCGCCTGGAGGCTGAGATGAAAGAAGCCCAGGAGAAGGCCGATAAGGTCGCTAAGGAGGCAGCTCAGCGCCAGGCCGCAAAGGAGGCCAAGGAGGCGGCCCAACAGGCTGTCCAGGAGAAAGAGGCCGTCGAGACAGCCTCTGTCCAGCCTGTTGCGGGAAAAAAAATTGAAGCGAAGATAGCAGCCCCTGTTCAGTCTGCAGCGAAGGAAGAGGCTGAAGTCGAGACCGGCGCAGTTCCTGCTAAAGAGCAGGCTGGAGAGGAGAAGAGGACCGAGGCGGAGGAATTAAAAACAGCTGCAGCTGCTGTACCCGTCGAAGCTCTTCCGGTTGAGGAAAGCACAGATGTGAAAGCCACTCCGGCGCAAGAGATCAAGGATGAGGAGAAAAAAGAGGTACCCAAGAAAAAGACAGTAGCCAAGAAAGCGAAAAGCGAGACGGAAAAGTCCAAGTCGATTCAGGCGGCTAAAGAAAAAAAGACCAAGAAGAAGTCTGAGAAATCAGCTACAAAAACCCGCAAGACTGCCTCTGCAAAGAGCAAGTCCACGAAGAGTCCGGCAAAGTCAAAAACCCGTAAAGAGACGGCTTCCAAGGAATCTTCTGCTTCCTCCGGCTCTTCCAGCTAACGGAGGTCGTTCATAACGCCGAGCAGTTCGGGTAAGCCACGGGCTGACGCGACCCCATCTAATTACTCGGACAGGCTCCCAGCCCGGATTAGGCATGATCCAGGCTAGAGAGAAGGAGAATACTCATGGCCATTTCTGCGGAACAAGTCAAAACACTGCGAGATCAAACGGGCGCCGGGATGATGGAGTGTAAAAAGGCCCTGTTGGAAGCCGACGGAGATTTCGAGAAGGCTGTCACCTTACTTCGGGAGCGAGGTCTGGCCGCTGCGGCAAAGAGAGCGGATCGTCAGACCCGGGAAGGGATCATCGGTCATTATATTCACGCCGGGGGGAGGTTGGGTGTTCTGGCTGAGGTAAACTGCGAGACCGATTTTGTGGCCGCCACTGATGAATTTCAGGAATTGGTGCGCGATATCGCCATGCAGATCGCCGCTTCTAATCCTTCCTACGTACGGCGCGAGGACGTCCGTCAAGAAGAGATCGAAAGGGAAAAGGAGATCTACCATAACCAGGCGCAATCGGCCGGGAAGCCTGAAAAAATTATGGAGAGAATAGTTGAAGGGAAACTGAATAAATACTATTCTGAGGTTTGTCTGTATGAGCAGCCGTTCGTTAAAGATCCTGAACTGACCGTTGAGGAGCTCATCAAGGCCAAAATTGCGGTGCTCAAAGAGAATATTGCGGTAAAACGGTTCGCTCGCTTTAAGGTCGGAGAATAGAGCAGACCTCCACCTTCAGGATAGGGGAGACGGAGTATGACAGGGGAGGCGGTTCCGAAAGAGCAAACGGCTGCAGTAGAAGCTGTCAAAATCAAAAAGCCCCACTACAAACGAGTTCTCATCAAGCTCAGCGGAGAAGCTCTGATGGGCTTCCAATCTTTCGGGGTGGACCCCGCAGTCATGGCGAATATCGCCCGCGAGATCGTGGAAGTTCATCAGTTGGGCGTTGAAATTGCGATCGTTGTAGGGGGAGGAAATATTATCCGGGGCGTCAAGGTGAGCGAGGCCGGTTTTGATCGAGCTACCGGTGACTACATGGGCATGCTGGCTACCGTCATTAACTCCCTGGCCCTACAGAACGCGCTGGAGAAGGAAGGTATAGACACTCGAGTCCTGAGTGCGATCCAAATGTCCGAGGTGGCTGAGCCTTTTATTCGACGCAGAGCCATTCGTCACCTGGAGAAAAAGAGAGTGGTGATCTTGGCGGCGGGGACGGGTAACCCTTATTTTTCCACCGATACTGCCGCCGTTTTAAGGGCCATGGAGATCAAGGCGGAAGTCATCTTGAAGGCCACAAAGGTGGATGGAGTCTATGACAGCGATCCGGCAGAGAACAAAAACGCTAAGTTTCTCAAGAAGCTCACTTGTTTTCAGGTATTGGAAAAGGGCCTCAAGGTCATGGATACGACTGCCATTTCCCTGTGTATGGACAATGGGCTTCCCATCATCGTTTTTAATCTGCGCCAGGCAGGAAATATCAAGGCTGCGGTGATGGGAGAAAGCGTGGGCTCGGTCATTAAGGATTAGCCGTCCGTTTTCTTTTTCAGAGTGTTCTATGAAAGAGATTCTCTTAGAAACGAAACAACGAATGCGCAAGACTCTTGAGGATCTGACTATGGATCTGGCCACGATTCGAACCGGGCGAGCCTCGGTCCACCTGCTGGACCAGGTGAGTGTGGATTACTATGGGAATCCCACTCCCGTCAATCAGTTGGCCACCCTGCACGCTCCGGAACCCAACCTCATTACAGTCCAGCCCTATGATACCTCCCAAATCGATCAGATTGAGAAGGCCATTCTCACTGCCGATTTAGGTCTCAACCCCTCCAATGATGGCAAGCTGATACGAGTTCCTATCCCTGCCTTGACCCAGGAAAGAAGGGAAAACCTGGCCAAACAGGTCGGTAAGATCGCTGAGGGACACCGTACCGCGATTCGAAATATTCGTCGAGATACCAATGACAAACTCAAAAAATTGTTGAAAACGAAAGAACTCTCCGAAGACCTGGAACACACGGGTCTGGACCAAGTCCAGGAAATTACCGACCAGCGCATCAAAGAGATTGACGAACTCGCCAAGCAAAAAGAAAAGGAACTCGTCGAGGTCTAGTCTGTAATCAGGATGGCGGCGGCCACAACGGTCGTCCACACTCCGTTTTTCTTCCCGATAGCGGACTGAGTCATGTTGGTGGTTCTGACAATTCGACCCGAAATTCTCCAGAGTTCCCTCTTGGCATCCCAGTCTTGATCGGGATCGAAATCTACTCCCAGGGTGGTTGCCAGCATCTCAGCAGCAAGATCTTCCGAATAATCTCCGGCTGCTCTTTCGGTTTGGCCGTGACTGTGATGTTCACTGAGGTATCCATAGAGGCTGGGGTCCCTGGGCATAGCGACTCCTACGGCTGCCACAACCAGCCGATTGGCTTCGTCGGTGGCGGCTTCGCTCATCACAGCAAAAACGATCTGGCCCTCTTGGAGCTTCTCTAATCCCTTGCTTTTCGATATGAGCTTGCAGTGGGGTGGAAAAATGCTGGAAACCCGGACGATATTGAAGGCGGCGATTCCGGCATCTCTCAACGCCATCTCAAAACTGGTTAACTGTTCCCGGTGTTTACCTGTGCCCTTGGTTAAGAACATTTCCTTGGCAATGATCAACGTTGACGTTCCTTCCTTGCAGTTTCAGTGTCTCGCTCCAGAAATACGGTGACGTTTGTGGCGAGCGAGACCCTTAAAACCGCGTTATTCTCACTCATCCGTGAATTGTCGACAAGAGAAAAGTTTTGTGGGCGTCCGGGTAGACATCAAAGACTCGAATAGACTCGCTTGTTGTTTTTTGTAAATATACTAAGGTTCTGAAGTTAAAGAAGGAGCCAGATAGAATCGATAATGGCCATGGAACGGGATTTATTTCGCAACCCAGCAGTGGACCCACCCCAGGAAGAGGAGGCGTCCGTGGATCGGCCCTCGCTGGGTCAAGAAGTGCGAGGCTGGGCCAGAGATATCTTCTTTACGGCCTTGATCGCCATACTGGTGGTGATTTTCGTGGTGCAGCCGGTGAAGGTCGAAGGGACCAGTATGGAACCCAGGCTCGCACCCCAGGATCGAATTTTTGTGAATAAATTCGTGTATTATTTCTCAGGGGTCAAACGGGCAGACATCGTTGTATTCTGGTATCCGAAGGATAAGACGAAATCCTTTATCAAGCGGGTGATCGGGCTCCCGGGGGAGTCCGTTGAGGTGCGATCGGGAGTGGTTTACCTCAATGGCCAAAAGCTCGTAGAACCTTATTTGGCAGGGGCATTAGACCACGATTCGTACCCCCAGCAGGTGGTGCCCCCGGAGCACTACTTTGTTTTAGGAGACCACCGGAACTCCAGTAACGATAGTCGGGACTGGGGCTTTGTCCCGGAACAGGACATCTTTGGCGAGGCCGTTTTTCGTTACTGGCCCCTTTCCAAGCTGGGATTGATTCGGTAGGAGACAGGAAACAGCTGACAACTGACAACAGACGATAAACAGATGGTAAGAAGACCGCGGGTTTTGGAACCTGGAACTTGGAACCTGGAACGCGCGTGAAGCGCGCTCCGACAAATAACAGCATGAATACACGTAAAGCCGTACTGTACCTGGAAGATGGAAGGTTGTTCGAGGGCCTGGGCTTTGGGGCGGAAGGGGAGTCTGTCGGAGAGGTCGTCTTCAATACCTCGATGACAGGTTACCAGGAGATCTTGACCGATCCCTCTTATGCCGGTCAAATCGTGGTCATGACCCAGCCGGAGATTGGAAACTATGGAGTAAACCGGGAGGACGCGGAGTCCCGAAAACCATTCGTGGAGGGTCTCATCGTTCGCGAGTGCAGCCCGATTTTCAGCAACTGGAGAGGAGAGAACACTTTAGACGGATACCTCCAGGAGAACTCCATTCCCGGTATTTCCGAAACCGACACACGCGCCCTGGTACGTCATATTCGTGGGCAGGGAGCGATGCGGGGTATCCTCTCAACGGTTGACCTTGATCCGGAGTCACTGAAGCGGAAGGTATTGCAACATCCCACGATGGAAGGAAGCGACTATGTGCGCGCCGTTACTTCAAATGAGACCTATTCCTGGGCCAGCGAGAGCCCTCGCTTCCGTGTGGTTGCTTATGATTTCGGTATCAAGAGGAACATCCTGCGATCTCTGGCCTCTCGAGGATGCGATCTGACCATTGTGCCGGCCACTACCAGCGCCGAGGATGTCCTGGCGCTGAATCCAGATGGAATTTTTCTCTCCAATGGTCCTGGGGATCCTGAGCCGCTGGACTATATCGTTAAGGATCTGAAGAAACTGATTCACAAGAAACCTGTTTTTGGAATCTGTCTGGGCCACCAACTGCTAGGTTTAGCCTTCGAAGGCAAGACCTACAAACTGAAATTCGGACACCGGGGAGGAAACCACCCGGTGAAGAACCTGATCACCGGAAAGGTGGAGATCAGCGCTCATAATCACGGGTTTGCAGTGGACCCCGACTCGCTCAAGGACAGTGAGATTCAACTGACCCACCTGAACCTGAATGACCA
>JAZFTY010000254.1:0-10905 GCA_036446935.1 Acidobacteriota bacterium
AATAACATGATTCAAGCCAAGTTGGAAAGCGAGCTCCAGCTTCCGGCTGGATATTCCTTTAGTTTTGGTAACCAGTGGATGCGCTTTCAGCAAGGTCAACAGCAGAGCTTCTTTTCGATCATTTTGGCCGTGGTCCTCATGTACATCATCATGGCGGCGCTCTTTGAGAGTTTTATCCATCCACTGACGATTCTTTTTAGCGTTCCTTTTTCGATCATTGGGGTGGCTGGCATCTTTTATTTAACCGGGACGACGCTCAACTCAATGGCCTATCTTGGCATCCTGGTTCTCTTTGGGTTGGTCGTAAACAACGGGATCATTCTGGTGGATCACATCAATATCTTAAGACGCGAAGGAATGCCGCGGAGTGAGGCCATTCGCCAGGGCGGAATGGATCGCCTTCGCCCCATTCTCATGACAGCAATAACCTCTATTTTAGGTATTTTACCCTTAACGCTGCCAGCTCTTCTCCCTGAATACTTTCCGGAGGCTGAGGGACGTGCTCGGATGTGGACTCCAGTCAGCCTGGCGGTACTGGGAGGTCTCACAACCTCGACCTTCCTGACCCTCATCATCCTTCCCACGGTGTACTCCTATATGGATGATGTCAGTCTGGGGCTTCAGTGGCTGGGCCGGGCCATCTCCAATCTGGGGTCTGGCAATGACTTCACCCGCGTAAGGGCGGAGGTTCACAAAGGCTAGCCCGGATTAGTGTCGCGCTCGCCACAAATGTCATGGTATTCCTGGGACGAGACACTATGTCAACACTCCCTCAAGCGGACTACTGGCTGTGGCATAGAGTTTTTTGGGAATTCGTCCTGCTCGATAGGCTAAACGTCCTGACTCGACGGCAAGTTTCATCGCTCTGGCCATACTCACGGCATCCTTCGCTCCTGCAATTCCCGTATTCATCAACACCCCGGCAACACCCAATTCCATGGTAATGGTTGCATCCGAAGCTGTTCCCACCCCCGCATCCACGATGACGGGAACAGAAACGGTCTCCAGAACGATTCTCAGGTTGTTCGGATTTTGAACCCCCAACCCTGAGCCAATAGGCGCCCCCAGCGGCATCACCGCAGCGGCACCCGCATCCTCGAGCTTCTTACACATGACCGGATCATCGTTGGTGTAAGGCAGTACCACAAAGTCCTCCTTGACCAGCGCACGTGTTGCTTCCAGCAGTCCTTCGTTGTCGGGGAAAAGGGTTCGCTCATCTCCGATGACCTCAAGCTTGATCAGATCAGACAGGCCGGCTTCCCGACCCAAACGGGCACAGCGGATGGCATCTTGCGCCGTATAACAACCTGCGGTGTTGGGTAACAGCGTGAACCTGTCTCGATCGATATAGTCTAGCAAGGATTCCTTGCTCTTATCCGTTAGGTTCACCCTTCTGACAGCGACGGTGACAACGTCCGCCCCACTCGCCTCCAAGGCCTGTCGCATCACCTCAAAGCTCTCGTATTTACCTGTTCCGACGATCAATCGAGAGCCAAATTTTCGTCCGGCAATCACTAGATCATCAGACATTTCTCATCCTCTCCTCCACCCACGAAATGGACGATTTCGATTCGATCTCCTGCGCCCAAAGTCTGTTCAGACCATCGATCCCGGCTGACAATTTGCCCGTTCACTTCCACTGCCACCTGCCTCCCCAAGAGTTCCAAATCCTGGATCAGGTCATCAACGGTCCATGCCATCGACACCTGAGTTTGCTTTCCGTTCACGATTATCTCAGTTTTCTCGGCCATAGTGAAACAGGGGCTCATTATATATGAGAGGGGGAGGAAAGAGGTAGGAGCCGGCAGACCGGTGGACAACAGACCACAGACCACAGACCACAGACCGCCGGACAGCTGGAACTTGGAACCTGGAACGCGGGCGAAGCCCGGCTAGAAGAGGAGCTTTAGCGCAAACTGGATCTCGCGTGCATCGAAGGCATCAATCGACGTGCCAAAGTCGGGCCTACTTAAGTCCACAATAGGCAGATAAAGGTTCACGCGGTTCAGCAGATTGAAGAATTCAGCCCTGAACTGCAGCCTGGAGTCTTCGGAGAACGGGAGTCGGAATGTCTTGAAGATCGAGAGATCCACCGTCCGAAAGGAGGGGCCGGTAAAGGTATTCTTACCCAGGTTGCCGTTCGTTCCCGATGTTGGAGTGGGGAAATCACCGGCGTCAAACACACCGTCGGTGAACTCACGGGTGCTTGGAGCGTCACTGAAGTGGTTTCCAAAGGAAGGCGTGTCAGGACGGTCCCCTTCTTGTGCGTCGGCATTGTAGTCTCCCCCTGAGCGAAACCTGGCCCCGTTGACCACACCCAAGGGCAATCCACTCTGAATCGAGATGATTCCGCTCACCTGCCATCCACCTAATACTTGTCCCCACCTTCCCGGATGATCCCTCATGAAGGGAATTTCCCACAGAAAGTTGGCCACGAAACGGTGGCGAATATCGAAGGCGGATCGCCCGTAATCCAGCGCAATGTTTGTGGGATCACTAAAAAAAGTGCGGGAAGACAGTCCATTTAAGCCCCCCGAGTTCTCCCCAGCTCCCAAGAAGTCCGAACCGAAATCCAGAGCTTTCCCGAGGGTATAAGCAATCTGGAAGGCCAGTCCCTGGCTGAAGCGTTTGCTGAGCTGAGCATTAAAGCCGTGGTAGTTGGAGGTGATCCGATTCTGTCTCAGGTTGAAACTGT
Source organism: Acidobacteriota bacterium (assembly GCA_036446935.1). GTDB lineage: Bacteria > Acidobacteriota > UBA6911 > RPQK01 > JADFOI01 > JADFOI01. The sequence goes on from JAZFTY010000254.1 coordinate 2,696, forward strand.
CAAATGAGGCGTTCAGCCTGTTCTCACTCGTGTCTCCGGCAAAGCGTCCCAGCGGGTCGGCATCCCCCAGAAGGACTCCCGTAAATCGGTTGGGATCCCCAAAAAAGGGAAGCTTACGTCCCAGGGTTCCCTGAGAATTGATCTCAACAACCGTATTCCAAACAAGCTGCCGTTGAATGCCCAGGAAAAGGTTTTGCACATAGGAATCCCTCAGGTTGGGGTCCACGACGCGCAGTTTTGTTCTCACACCCTGGATACCCCCGTTTTCATCCAGACCCAGATCAGCCCCGGGAATCACGGTGCCAAGAAAACCCCCAAAGGGGTCATTGGGGTCGGTTCCCAGGAAGGGCTGAGGCAGTAGACCTTCAGGAAGTCGCACGTCGGCAAAGAAAGGTGGGTTCTTTCGAGCATTGCCAATCACATTGAAAAAGAGCTTTTCGTAGGCTACGCCATAGCCACCCCGTAGAACAGTGTTCCCGTCCCCCAGGAAGTCCCAGGCGAATCCGATGCGAGGAGCGAAGTTGTTCAAGTCGCTCTTGTACAGTTCATCCACCACCCCCACCTTGGCGTTGGCGATTCGCTCGAAATACCCTCCACTATCGGGGTAGATGATATTGGCCAACCTTCCCTGGTTCTCGGTGATGGGCCGAAAGTAATCCCAGCGAATTCCCAAGTTGAGTGTCAAACGAGGATGAATCTTCCAGTCGTCCTGGACAAAGGCACCGACCTCGGTGCTTCGCCAAAAACGTGGCGTATCGGCCAGGGCTCCCGTCAGTGGGTCCACCCCGGCCTGCAGCTCGAAAGGAGCGTCGTTGGCAAAATCAAACAGCCCTAAATAGAGGAAGAAAGGACGCGAACTGGAACTTGTATTGCCGTTTTCATGGAGTCTCCTTACATCTACACCGGTGCGAATCCAGTGGTTCGCTAGGTTGATGGAGACGATGTCCTGCCACTGGAAGGTATGGCGCCTGAAAAGCTGAGGGACGACGATAAGAGATCCGAAGGCAGCAGGAAATCCCTGGCTGCCTTCGGCTCCCAGAACTCCCGCGGGGCCAACAATCAACAGAGAGGGAACTTCCGGGTTGCTGCCTGGAACGAACTCCGACCTTAGGTAGAGATAGCCAAAACGAGCTTCATTGACCAGAGTGGGTGAAAATTCATGGACCAGGGAAATATTGGCACTTTGACTCAGCCCCTCCTCGTCGTCACCGAAGGCCTTTCGGATGGTGGCGTCTGGTTTGCGCAGATCGGTAAAAAAATAACGTCCAAAGAGGAGATCCTTGCCGTCGTTGAACGCAGTGTCCAAGCGAAGGCTGAACTGATCATTGTCATTGGCAGAGGGCGCAAAAGCATCGACCGTTCCCAGCACGGGTAAGTCATCAGGCGGAAGCAATGGATCTACACGGAACGCTCCTGGAAGATCTTTCAGGGCGGCCGTGGTCCGGATGTCTCGTGTGGGAACAGGTGCCGGAAAATTCTGAAACATTTGAGCGGCAATACTGGAGGGGTTGTTTGCAATCACCCACTGACGAAACTCGGGAGTCTCCACCACAATACTGCGGGACTCAGCACCCCTCCGCCTGAGGCCTTCGTAAGAGCCAAAAAAGAAGAGCCGGTCCTCGACCACGGGACCACCGAAGGTGAATCCAAACTGATTTTGAATCAGTGGCGCTTTCTCCTTCTCCCCTGACTCAGGATTGACAGGATCGAACCTTTCCTTCGCATCCAGAGCATCGTTTCGGTGAAAGGCCCACATACTGCCGTGGAACCGGTTGCTCCCCGACTTGGTCACCACATTGATCACGGAACCGGAGTGAGTTCCGAATTCCGCTGAAAAGTTATTGCGAATGACTCGAAATTCCTGGACCGTCTCTACCGAGGGAGTGACCACGGGAACCCCGCTTATGCTTGCGTCGTTATTGGTCTGCCCATCCAGAGTGAAATTATTGCCCCGAAACCGGCTACCGGCGGCAAAAAAGGCGCTCGGGTCCCCTGCCTGGCTGATGGAGGACATGGCCGGAACCACTCCAGGCTGCAGAGTGGCCAGGGAATAAACATTGCGACCATTCAGAGGAAGGTCCCGAATGCGGCGGTGATCCACCAGCGAAGACAGCTGGGAGTCTTCGGTATCTAACAGAGCTCTTTGCTCGCTCACCACCACAATCTCGCTGATAGCACCGAGGGAAAGCGCTAGATCGACAGTGCGAACCTCTCCTATGGTCAGTATCACTCCGGAGTTCACAAGGGTCTTGAAGCCCGCCAATTTGGCTTCAATCTCATAACTGCCGGGCTGAAGGACCGGAACACGGTAGATCCCGGAGTCGTTGGTGGTGGCTGCTCGAGCGGTGTTGGTAGCTTCATTACGAATCACCACGGAGACTCCCGGAAGCAATCCTCCACTGCTGTCTGTGGCGACCCCCATGAGGGTGCCCGTCCCCGTCTGGGCACGAATCGGAAACACCCAAAACAAAAGGAGCACTACGGATAAAGCCCATACCACTGCTGTCTGGCGTGCAAAAATGTTACTCATCCAGCTTCCTCTCGGTTAGAATTCCACCTGCCCTGACCCACCTCCAAGGAAACTCCCTCTGCTGTGAATCGCGGCTCCTGCTCCAGACTCCACGTCGTTGGACCAGCCAGGCCCACCCCAGGCGCTGCAGTTTTTCCTTTTGCATTGCCGAAGGCATCCGCTAAACACAGCGAGGCTGAACACACTAGTCGATGCTTAGTTATCACATCCATATGACAGGCCCGATCCAACTGAGATCGCAGTCTTCCCCTGCGCTAAGTCCTTAGAAAGTCTCAGAAGTTGGAGGGTTGATGGGAAGATGTTATGGCTCAATCGCTCTACCCTATTTCTTTGGAGGTCAAGGCTTGTTCTTCAATCGTTTCGCCGATAGAGGTCCCTCGACCCGCCGCTAGCCGGAATCCTGCAGAATCCCGGCTTGAAGTCTATCAGCATGGGTAGAGTAGGACTGTGACGGACATCACCAATATCGATCCCTTGCAAAATCGTCCCCAATCCCTCTCGATCGGTTGACCTCTCCGCTACTATTCCGATAACTGACTATATTTCAAGGGCTTACAGAACATGATCTTCGATCTTTCAGGGTAACTTGACATCATTGAGAAGCGTTCAATAAGATTCGGCTCTCTTCGCACGGGGTAGAAGCTGTTCTACACGGGGACCTTGCAGTGACATTGATTGTTTTTTACGGACTGGCGGCAACCGCTGTAACAGCTGCTATCCTGGTGGTTCTCATGAGCCGGGCTGTTTACAGTGCATTGGCTCTGATTGTCTGCTTTGGAGCCACAGCCGGGCTGTTCTTCCAACTCGGGGCACGGTTCATCGCGGCCGTCCAGGTCATCGTCTATGCGGGGGCCATCATGGTCCTCTTTCTCTTCGTGATCATGCTGTTGGATCCCGAATCGGAAGTCTTTCTCCCCAGTCGCTTGAAGAAAGTTTCTGGTTTCGCACTGGCCTTTGCGGTGTTGTTCACCCTGATACTCTTACAGGCTGCGGATCGCTGGACCGCCACTCAGGTTCTTGCAGGCCCGATTGCAGTCACCGAGGGGGCCTCCTGGCCGGGTGGAGAAATCGAAACCCTTGCCCACTCCCTCTTTCGGGATTACTTACTGCCCTTTGAAGTCACTTCGATTCTCATCCTGGTGGCGGTCCTGGGAGCGGTCGTTCTAACCAGACAAGACCACGAAGAAGAATGATCTCAGCAACTCACTATCTGACTCTAGCAGCGATCTTGTTCGTCATTGGAACCGTGGGAGTGATCACACGGCGAAATGTGATCACCATGTTCATGTGCGTGGAGTTAATGCTCAATGCGGTGAATTTGACCTTCATCACCTTCTCTCATTTTTTGAACCAGATCGATGGCCAGATCTTTGTTTTTTTCGTCATGACGGTCGCCGCGGCAGAGGCAGCTGTGGGTCTGGCACTGATCGTCGTCCTTTCTCGCCACACAGGCACTCTTGATGTGGATCAAGCGAACACAATGAAGTGGTGAGTGGTGCTGGAACACTACTGGATTCTAATACTATTCCCTCTGGTCGGTGCCGCAATCAATGGCATTCTGGGCCGGCGTTTCCCTCACCCCGTAATCGCCTGGCTCTCTTGCTCAATGGTTGCCTTGAGCTTTCTGGTGGCACTACTCTCTTTTTTCAACTTCATTCGACTACCCGAAGACCAGCGCATTATTCCCTATCACCTTTACACTTGGATCCAGTCGGGCAACTTCGTTTCTGAAGTCTCCTTTCTTCTGGACCCTCTCTCGATGGTGATGATTCTCGTGGTCACAGGGGTAGGGTTTCTCATCCACATCTACTCGCTGGGTTACATGGCGGGCCAGAGTGGATACTACCGTTATTTTGCCTACTTGAATCTCTTCATCTTTATGATGAGCGTGCTTGTCCTTGCCGACAACTATCTTCTGATGTTTGTCGGTTGGGAAGGCGTGGGCCTGTGCTCTTACCTTCTCATCGGATACTACTTTGAGAAGCAAAGTGCAGGAGACGCTGCAAAGAAAGCTTTTATCCTCAACCGAATCGGAGACGTTGGTTTTCTCATCGGAGTCTTCTTGATCTTCCGCACCTTTGAAAGCGTTCAATACCTCACTGTATTCCAGGCAGTCTCGGAACAATTCGCGGTGATAGGAACGGAGTTTGGGGTCTTGGGAGCCATTACCCTGTTGCTATTCATCGGTGCCACGGGTAAGAGCGCACAGGTTCCATTGTACGTCTGGCTCCCGGACGCGATGGAGGGTCCCACACCTGTGAGTGCCCTGATTCATGCCGCCACCATGGTCACTGCCGGCGTCTATATGATCGCTCGTTCGGCCCCACTCTACAGTCGCGCTCCCGAAACGCTTTTCATCATTGCGGTCGTGGGCATCAGCACGGCTTTACTGGCCGCACTGATCGCCACCGTCCAGAGAGACATCAAGAAAGTCCTCGCTTACTCAACCATCAGCCAACTGGGCTATATGTTTTTGGCGATAGGTGTGGGAGCCTTCGGTGCCGGCGTCTTCCATTTGCTGACCCACGCTTTCTTTAAGGCACTCCTTTTTCTCGGCTCTGGGAGTGTGATTATGGCACTTCATCATGAACAGGATCTTTTCAAAATGGGAGGGTTGCGCAAATACTTACCGGTAACCTTCTACACCATGTGGATGGGCGCTCTTGCCCTTGCGGGTGTGCCTTTGTTTTCAGGATTCTTTTCCAAAGATGCCATTCTCTGGGAGACCTTCGCGGCTGGAAACGAAGCCCTTTGGCTGATGGGTGTGGTGGTGGCGGGATTGACCGCATTCTATATTTCCCGCCTCATGTTTCTCACCTTTCACGGAAGGGAGCGATCGGAGAAGCAGCACCAGGGCCCTCCTGATCTTTCGCCTAAGGAGCCCTCCTGGTCTGTCACCCTACCTTTGATCATTCTGGCCGGCTTCTCCCTATTGGTTGGGTACCTTGGGCTCCCCAGCTATTGGGGAAGTAATCGGCTAGAAGAATTCCTGGCGCCTTCTTTCCGCTTTCAATTTAGCGGACAGCCAGCCGCCGCCATGGAACACGCACACCTTACCGAGGTCATCCTCACCCTAGTCACTCTTGCAGTGGCCTTTTTTGGTTTCGCTCTGGCCTATCACTTTTACATCAAGGACCCGCAAGTTGCGGGGCGCCTGGCCAATCGCTTTTCCTGGCTCTATGCATTGCTCCGAAGGAAGTTCTTTGTAGACGAAATCTACGATTGGCTGCTGGTTGGACCGGTGCAGCGGCTTTCCCGAACCATCCTCTGGAAAGGTATGGACGTGCGTGTGGTTGATGGACTGGTTCATGGGACCGCATCCCTGATGCAGGCATGGAGCCACCGGGTGAAGCGTATCCAGAGTGGTGACACACGCCTCTATGCGACCTGGATCCTGGGTGGAGCCCTCCTGATCCTTTTCTATTACTACTGGATCTCCTCATAGATCATGTTTGGAACGGCACTACAGTTAACCCTCCTACTCTTGATACCCGGCTTTGGAGCCTTGGTGATTGCTTTCATTCCCAGCAGAAAAATCCACTGGCTCAGAGGCACAGCTCTGTTTTTCACTTCCATCACATTCCTCTATTCTCTCCTGTTTTTCACTCACTTTGACTCCGGGGCCGAGACCATGCAGTTTGTCCAAAAGGTGCCCTGGTTGAATGTCGGGGTACTCCACATCCACTATCACGTGGGAATGGACGGCATCAGTCTTTTCCTGGTGATCTTGACCACATTTTTAATGCCTCTAGCCATACTGGCAAGCTGGGGCATAGAGAAGAAGGTGAGACCCTACATGTTTTTCATGCTTCTGTTGGAAGTGGGCATGGTTGGGGTTTTTGTGTCGCTTGATCTGATCCTCTTCTATATCTTTTGGGAGATCACGCTCATTCCGATGTACTTTCTGATCGGTGTGTGGGGGGGAGAGCGTCGCGTCTATGCAGCGGTGAAGTTTTTCATTTACACCATGGCCGGATCCTTGCTCATGTTGGCCGCAATCCTCACCCTTTACTTTTTTAATGAAGCCCAGAACTTTGACCTGGTGGAAATCACCCAGAGGCTCTCGCTGAATCAAATCATACTTCCCTTTCCCGTCGAACTTCTGCTCTTTCTGGCCTTCTTCTTAGCATTCGCCGTTAAAGTACCCCTTTTTCCCTTTCATACCTGGCTTCCGGATGCCCACGTTGAAGCGCCTACGGCAGCCTCAGTCATTCTTGCCGGCGTGATGCTCAAGATGGGCACTTACGGTCTTCTCCGTTTCTGCCTGCCCCTGTTTCCCAAAGCATCTACCGCCTTGGCCCCTTTTGTCTCCCTTCTAGCCATTGTGGGTATTATCTATGGTGCCTTGGTGGCTCTGGCCCAAACCGATGTCAAAAAACTGGTTGCCTACTCTTCGGTGAGCCATATGGGCTTTGTCGTTTTAGGGATTTTTGCCTTCAATCTCCAGTCCATTGAGGGTGCGACCTATCAAATGTTGAGCCACGGACTCTCTACAGGCGCCCTCTTCTTGCTGGTGGGGATGCTTTACGATCGTCGCCACACCCATCGGATCCAGGATTTCGGTGGCTTAGCCCATGTCATGCCCCGCCTTGCAGCACTTTTCATGGTCATCATGCTGAGCAGCATTGGGCTTCCGGGTCTGAACGGATTTGTCGGAGAGTTTCTGATTTTGCAGGGTACTTTCCTGGAGAATGCCGGGCGTGCGGCCTTTGCCGCCTCGGGCATCGTGCTTTCGGCAATTTACATGCTGTGGGTCTATCAACGAGTTTTCATGGGACCTATCCAGAACGATCAGAACCGTAAACTGGCGGATCTCAATGTCCGGGAAACCGTCATCCTGGTGCCCCTAGTCCTTCTGGTGGTGTGGATGGGACTTTATCCCGGCACGTTTTTGCGCAAGATGGACACCTCCGTTCAAAAGGTAGTGGATCGGATCGAGCAGGTTCGCGAACCTCAAATTTACCGGGTGGAGCACCGTGGACATTAACTACACAGCGGTTTTGCCCGAAATCATCCTCTCCCTGGTGGGTATCTGCATCATGCTCCTGATTCCCTTTATTCCCAGGCAGCGGCAGACCCATCTCGGATACCTTGCTCTGGCAGGTATTGTCCTGGCATTTTTCGGTGTCGCTTTGGGATGGGGTCAGACCGACCTGGCCTTCTTTGAAATGATCTTTCAGGATGACTTCGGCCAATTCTGTAAGATTTTCTTCCTGTTCGTAACCACGGTGATCCTCTTGGTCTCGATGAATTACCTGGAACAGGAAAAACTGTTTCAGGGTGAGTTCTTTGCTCTGCTACTCTTCGCTACCGTCGGTATGCTGTTCATGGCTACAAGTGCCGATCTCATTATGACTTTCGTGGGCCTGGAGGTCCTCTCCATCTCGACCTATATCCTGGCAGGTTTCAAGGAAAGAGAAAGGAAATCGAGCGAAGCGGCCTGGAAGTATTTCTTACTGGGTGCTTTCTCCACCGCCTTCCTTCTGTACGGAATTGCCTTCGTTTACGGAGCAACCGGATCGACTCAGTACTTGCAAATCACTGAGGCGATCCAGGCCTCACCCGACTACTCACTGATACTCCTTGTAGGACTTGGGCTCATGCTGGTGGGTTTTGGTTTCAAGGTCGCTTTTGCTCCCTTCCATGCCTGGACACCAGATGTGTACGAAGGCGCTCCAAT
>JAZFTY010000255.1:0-3105 GCA_036446935.1 Acidobacteriota bacterium
GGCTGAATCGGTCTCCAATTCCTGGAGGACCTTGCTGATCTCCTCGCTGGAGATTTGATTCAAAAGATCCAGACCCGGCTCCACGCCGAGGACCTTGAGTGTTTCAGCCGCCAACCTTCGGTCGTGTTGCACCAGAATGGAGAAAACAGAGCTTTGGTCTTTCTCATTGAGTTCCATCATGATGCTGGAAATATCACCCGGACGCAGATTGCCCAGAACATCGACAAGGCGGTGCTCTTCACCCCGTTCGAGCAGCTCTCGAACCGATTTTCTGGTCACATCCACTTGAGTACGCATGATGGCAACTGTAGCAAATAGAGGTGATGTTGCCTACGGATGGATCATTTATTTTACATGTAATTAAATTACACGTAATATAAATTTCATGTCACGAGAACAGAGTTTTTTCCAGAATGAACTCAAGCAAAAGAAGCCGTTTCGCTCGTTGAGCGCCGAAGCTGCCGTAGGCCTCCTGATCACGAGTGACGTTTTACGCAGGAGTTGGGCCGCGCTGGTCGAACAGGGCGGCCTCACCTCACAGCAATACAACGTCCTGAGGATTTTACGCGGAACCGGCAAAGAGGGTCTGCCAACCCGAGAGGTTGCCGCCCGCCTGTTGGAGAAGTCGCCCGGTATTACTCGATTCATCGATCAGTTGGAGGAGCGTGGGTTGCTAGAGAGAAGCCGCTCTACCACTGACCGGCGACAGGTCTTTTGCACGATAACCCAACCGGGCCTCGAGCTCCTCAGTAATTTGGATCAGGCCACCGACGGGTGGGACGACAAGAGTCTCTCGATGCTCAAGACAAAAGAGTTGAAACAACTGATTGATCTTCTGGAAAGAATCCACTCTTTCCACAAAACCAAAGGAGGTGCACCATGGAAAATCGGGGAGTGATTAGCGCGACGGGCGCGGTCCTGGAGGAAGCCAGCATAGAAGAACTCCAGGCAAGCCTGCAGGGTGAGATGCTTCGCCCTGGAGACCATGGCTACGACGAAGCTCGGATGGTTTGGAATCGGATGATTAACAAGCATCCCTCTATGATCATTCGGTGTTCCGGAGTGGCAGACGTGATTGACGCAGTCAACTTTGCACGCACCCATGAGTTGCTCGTGGCTGTACGCGGCGGCGGTCACAACGTGGCGGGCAAAGCTGTTTGCGACGAAGGCATGGTGATTGACCTTTCGAAAATGAAAGGGATACGGGTCGATCCGACTCAACACACCGCACAGGCCCAAGCTGGCCTCCTGAACGCTGAGTGTGACCGAGAAGCACAAGCCTTCGGTCTGGCCACCACTATGGGTGTAGTCTCGGATACGGGCATTGCGGGCCTTACACTTGGGGGAGGCTACGGCTGGCTGGCAGGTAAGTACGGGATGACCTGTGACAACTTGTTATCCGCTGATGTGGTGACTGCTGATGGCCGATTTCTCACAGCCAGCGTTAGCGAGAACGAAGACCTTTTCTGGGGATTGCGAGGCGGAGGCGGCAACTTTGGGGTTGTGACTTCATTTGAATATCGTCTGCATCCCGTTGACCAAGTGTTAGGGGGAATGATTCTCTATCCCATGGAGAAGGCAAAGGACGTTCTGCGCTTTTACCACGAGTTCTCTATCTCTGCCCCTGATGAGTTGAGTACGATGGCATTTCTGGCAACTGCGCCTAGCGGCGATCCTGCCGTCATCATAGTTCTCTGTTACTGCGGGTCCTCGGATGAGGGAGAGAAAGTCGTGAAGCCAGTGAGGACACTAGGTAAGCCACTTGCTGATCTTATTCAGGTGATGAGCTATGGAGACCTTCAAAAGATGCTTGATCCGCTGCTGCCAACAGGACACTGCTACTACTGGAAGGCAAGTATCATTCGGGAACTGAGCGATGAGGCCATTGAGACTTTGTTAGCACACGCTCTACCCTTACCCACGCCCATGTCTGGCGTGGGATTTCAGCAATTACATGGAGTGGCCAGCCGTGTTGGCCAGGATGAAACGGCCTATCCCCATCGCTATGATCATTACGAGTTCTTCCCTATTGTCGTGTCAGAGGACCGTGGAGAGGTTGAGAAGAACATCCACTGGGCTCGTGAGCTCTGGGAGGCAATGCAGCCTTTTACGACTGGAGCGGTTTATGTCAACGACCTAGGAGACGAAGGTGAAGCCCGGGTCAAGGAAGCCTACGGCTCCATCTACCCGCGACTAGTTGAGGTCAAAAACAAATACGATCCAACAAATCTGTTTCGTCTCAACCAAAACGTCAAGCCCACCATGTAACGAAGGACAGACATAAGAAATCGATTCGACCATCCCCTTAAATCAGGACGGGTAATCAGGACGGGTAATCAAGATGGGGAATCGAGATGGGGAAGTCTTTTCTGGAAGTCTTTTCTCTCCATTAGACCACCCTCTTGCAGCTAAAGGAGCGTCGATGTGAAGGCAGCTTGGTACGAAAAACAGGGACCCGCCAAAGAAGTGATTGTTGCGGGGGAAATGCCTGATCCGGAACCTGAGCGGGGCGAGGTACGCATCCGCATTTCCGCATCTGGCATTAATCCCGGCGACATCAAGAAACGCCAGGACAACTTTGGCAGTGGGATGCCCTTTCCCAGAGTGATACCCCACAGCGACGGCGCGGGGACCATCGATCGGGTGGGTGGAAGCGTTCCAGGATCGCGTGTCGGTGAGCGGGTATGGTGCTTCGGCGCACAGAGCTACCGGCCGTTCGGGACGGCAGCGGAGTATACCTTAGTCCCCTCTGGGAACGCTGTACCGCTTTCAGCGAAGGTTTCGTTTGAACAAGGCGCGTGCCTCGGCATTCCCGGCATCACCGCCCATCGCGCTGTCCACATAGCGGGGCCCGTCGACGGACGCACGGTCCTGGTACAAGGTGGAGCGGGAGCTGTCGGATTGTGTGCGGTGGGGCTGGCCCGACAGGCTGGAGCACATGTGATCGCGACGGTACGATCGGAGCGCGACGAGTTGGTCGTGAAGCAGGGAGGGGCCCACGAGATCGTCCGCACCGATGGGATCTCCGCCGACCAGGTGGTTGAACGCCTGCGCTCTCTTGCGCCCCAGGGCATAGATCACATCGTGGAGGTGGCCTTTCACGCC